>JACZVF010000122.1 GCA_022572805.1 Chloroflexota bacterium | reverse complement strand
CAGCAGAAGGTCCAGAGGCGGGCTGGACACGTTGCCTTTGCCGCTTTTCCCCTTGTTGCCTTTATTGGGGACCTTTGCGGGCTTCTTCTTTTTGGCAATGACGGCCATGCCGATGCAGGCGGCGTACTCGCTGGACGGGAGGCCGTCGGGCAGGGTTAGAGACGGCGTGAGCGTCTGTATGGGATGGGCGATGGCCTGGGTAGCCAGCCTTCTGATGTCGACGTTCGACGCCAGCTTGCCTGTGAGCACAACCGGCAGCTCAGGCTCTATGCGGTTGTCGGGCTGATTGGCATTGTGGAAAGCGACCGTGTGGGCGACCTCCGTTGCGATGCGCCGCACGCGGTCCTCGTCGGCTACGTCGGGATCGGTCATAATCATCGTTCGAGTAATCAAGGGCATGCTGTCCAGCACGATGACGATTTCGACCCTGGCGGGTTCCATGTCCACGATGATGCCGCGTTCTAGGTTAGCCGCCCTGGCCAGCGCCGTGGACTTCAGGTCCAGCCGGTAGGACTTTACCTTGGCCCACTCCAGAGCGCTGACGAGGTTCTCTATACGCTGGCGTGGCATTCCCATGACGAAGTATTGGCTGTCGTCGTCCATGTCCGGGAGCTGGGAGTAGGCCACGTACATTTCGCTCAGGGGAAGGGGCATTTGCCGCTCGGCCTCGTGGTTCACGGCCTCATCGACAAGCTTGGCCGGCAGCCTGGGAAGGCGCAGGATCCGAGGCAGACTGCGTATGCCCGCCACGCTGGACACTATCCTCCTTCCGCCAAGCTTTTTGGACTTCAGGAACTCCGCCAACTTCGCCGACATTTGCTGAGGGTCTGCTATGAGGCCGTCGATGACCATTCCCGGTTCCAGGGGCTCCGAGCCCCAGCCGGTGACCTTCTTGCCGTCGGCGGTAACGTACCGAAGCTCCGTTGATTCGAAGCTGATGGCAAGGTAACGTCCGCCAGCCATCAGGAGCCTCCCGCCGGCGCCGGTGCGTCGGCCGCATCAGTCGTCGGCCTGGGAAAATCATCGTAGAAGTCCCTGGAAAATAAGGACAACAGAAGTCCGATTTCAAGGGAGTAATTTGGGCTCCCGTCAGGCTGCGGGGAAAACGTTACATCGCCGATATTCAAGTGGTCTATTCGGGAGGCTGGTATCGCCCCCTCTTCAAGCTCCAGGAGGAACGACCTCAGGGAGGTTAGGGTGCCCTGCAACTGGATCTGGATGGACATCCTGCGGTAAACGTGGTCGCCCAGCTCCTCCGCGGTGCCGGGTTGCGTCTCGATGTCGCTTACGCTGAGATTGCTTCGCTCGGCCATGCGGATAAGTTGGCTTACGGTGGAAGGGCCGCTAAGCCTAGTGGGAAAGAGCGTGTCCAACTCTTCGAGTCTGGTCTCCGCCATAGCCAGCTTCAGCGAGAGTTTCTGGTGGCTGCCCAGGCGGGTGAGTGCGCTGGACGAAACGTCGAGCTCCGCTGCGCTTACAGTGTCTATAGACTGACGCTGAGCAAACCTGACGCCCAGCGCGGCCAAACCCAAGAGAGCTGCCACCAGGAATACCAGAGGTATTACCCAGAGGTTGCCTTTGAGCGTCTGAAAACGAGACTTCTTTTCCTTCTTTAGTACCGGCTTACCTCGGAGCCCTCGCGCCGCAGCTAGCTATGGGTTAGCGAGTAAATGGAGGCGACTCCATTATCTATAATAACCAGTGCGGTGGTCGTACTATCATCGGTTACAATCACCACCTCGAACAAGGGCTTGCGCACTATCTGAACGACGTCAATGAAGAACTTGTCGCCGTTATTTGTAGCGATGGCGTCGAACCAGATGTAGAACTGGCTGGACATGGTGTACGGCGACAGGTCTATGTCGTGGTAATAGTAGGTGTCGTCGCTGTCGACGGGGGTCCAGGTGTGTAGAACGGTCCAGTTGATGCCGTCGTCGCTAATGCGGATCTCAGCCTCGTCGCCGGCCTCGAAATTCTTGACCCTGGCCCAGAATTGCAGCCTGAGGTCGGACTGGGCCGACAGATCCAGCGAACGCTTGATGCTGCCGCTGCTGCCCCGGATTCGCACGTGGTAGCCGCCCTGGTAAGGCTGCTCGCCGCCGTGAACGTTGGTCATGCCCATGGGAGACCAGCTACCCAGCCAGCCGGTGCCTCCGGACCAGGTGTTGGACTCGAAGTCGTCGCTGGCTATTATGATGCCCTTATTGGTCACCGTTACGTCCACCGTGCTGCCGTTGACTGGATCGCCAAGCTGGTAGTTGAAGGTGTCGTTCTCGTTGGGGATCTCCGACGCTTCAAAGTCGTCGTAAAGCAGCTCCCAGATGGCGTCTTCCAAGCCGGCCGTCGCGGCAAACCCGTCGGAGGTCCCAAGGTCTGACTGTCGGGACACCAGCAGGCTGTTGGTGACTCCGCTGAGCACGGGTATGGTCAACGTCGCACCCACGCCCATCAGAATGAGGGCGAGCGGCAGGGCCGCCCCCCTTTGAAGCCTGAATAGCCTGGCAAATGTGTTCATCCCAGCGCCTCCCCTGTATCCATACCGCTCACGAAAGCTGGGTGATTCGGGCCGTTTCGTTAGTTGTAGGGGCGTACCCAGACGTTGTACGTCACCTGTTTGCTAACCCCGCCGTTGCCGGGCGCAGAGGTCAGGTTTATGGTTATCAGGTCGTTCAGAATGGCGAAATCGGCGCCGGATAGGTACCTGGCCACCGTCGTTTCGACGCCGTTGTGATTCCGGATTAACGCTGGACCGGTCAGGGTATACGTCGCCGTATGCGGCGTGCCCTCGGTGGTCCAGCTTAACGTCATGGAGCTAACGGGGGCAGCGTTGTCGATAAGGTTGCTGCTCTCCGCCTTCTCCCCGTCCAGGTATATCCACTGGCCGGCGTTCTGGATGTCGCTCAATGCCCGCAGAGTGTCCTGTCCGCTGGCGCTTCTGTCATATATCTGGAATATTGCGGTGCCAATCACGCCTGTCACCAGCGCCGTGACGCCCATGGCCAGCAGGATTTCGACAAGCGCAAATCCTCTCTGTTGTTTCAGTAACTTCATCGGTCCACCTTGAAATCCTCTAGGACTGAAAGCGTTCGTCCGTTGAACTGCACGGTGACGGTTATCTGCTGAATATTGTCGTCCTTGCCGGCAATGGCCGTGGCATTCGACGTGACGGTGAAGTTGGGTGATGGCGGTGTCAACGTAGGGTAGGCCACGGGCGCTGTTTGATATGCCTGTGCCCGCGTGTGGTGGATCTGGCTTACCGCAAGGACCTTTGCCGTCACCCGCCTGTCCTCCCTGCCGATGGCGATGGCGCTGGTGGAGAAGGCGGAAATGTATGTCGTGATGGCGATGGTGAGTATCGACACGGCGATAAGCACCTCCACCAGGGCCAGGCCATTCTCACCCTTGCGTAGCCCACGGCCCCTGTCGGCCACGGCGCCGAGCATTCGCCGAACCTTCGATGACAGGTGGTGCGGCGACAGGCGGCGGAGATCAGGTCTCGCTTCGCGGCAGTCGTTCAGGTTTTGCTTTAATTGCGGTCTGATATACATGGTTTCTTTCCTCAGTCAATCTGGCCAAGAAAGGTGTAAATCGGCATCACCATAGACACGGCTATGAAGGCCACGAACACGCCGAGAAAGAGCATTATGCCAGGCCCAAGCACGGCGACTATGGTGTCAATTCGCTTGTCTATCTCCGCCTCGTAAAGCGCGGAAATGGTGCCGAGATCGTCCCCCAGAGTGCTGGCCTGCTCCCCCACCCGTACCATCTGAATGAGGGGGCGGGGGAACACGCTGCTTTCCGACAGTATTTGCGACAGGCCTCTGCCTTTTAGGACCTCTTCCCGCACGTTTTCCAGCACCCTGGTCATAACCAGGTTCCTGGTCGTTTGTACGGCCAGGCCCAGGGTGTCCGGCATGGGTATGGATGACGACAAGCAGGTGGATACGGTCCTGCTGAAATTGATCATCTCCCTGAGGGTGATGACCGGGCCTATGAGCGGAATCCGCAGCATGGCCGCGTCCAGCTTGGGCCGCAGTCTGGGGTGCTTCATGAACGCGATTAGCGTGGCCACCCCGGTGGCGCCGACCGCAAGGAACAGCAGGATATACTTGGTCAAGAAGTCCGTAAGACCAACCATGATTCGCGACGGCAGCGGCAGCTCGCCTCCCAGGTCCATGAACAGGTCCGAGAGGGCGGGCAGCGTGACGAGAATCAGCAGCGTTACCACGCCGAGGCCCACGACGAATACAAAGGCAGGGTAGGCCAGTGACCGCCCCACCTTGGAAACCAGAACGTTTTGCTTCTCAATGTAGTCAGCGATGTGGTTCAGGGACGACTCCAGGTTGCCGGTCTGCTCGCTGACTCTGATAGTGCGCGAGTAGATGGGCGGGAAGGAATCGGGATGCTTGGCCATGGCGTCGGCCAGGGGCATGCCGCGTCTCACGTCGTCGGAGACGGCCTGAATCACCTTTTGAAACGTCTTGTTGGAAATCTGGTCCCGCAGCAACTCCAGGGCCGTAAGGGTGTTGGTGCCCCTGCTGACCAGCGTTGCGAACATGCGCGAGAACGTAACGACGTCGCTGCTCTTTACGCCGAACAGCGCCGGCAACTGCTCGCGCATGTTGAAGGGCTTGCGGCCCTGCTCCAGGTTGAGCAGGCTGTATCCGGAGTCCCTCAGGACGTCCTTCGCCATCTGCTCGCTGTCCACGTCCACGGAGCCTTTAACAAGCTGCCTGTTTTTGTCGTATGCTACGTATTTATAGCTCATAGTTCATCTTGGCGCCGGCTTACCGCCCGGGCCACCTATTCGGTCGCGATGATCTGGCGCATCACCTCAGCGGGTGTCGTCTTGCCCTCTTTGACCTTCTCCATGCCGTTGTGACGCATGGTAATCATGCCGTCTTTCATAGCTTGCCTTCGGATGTCGCTGACGCCTCCGCCTGCCTGCAGAAGGTCTCTTATCGCCTCGTTGAAATGCAGCAACTCGAACACGCCGCTCCTGTTTAGAAACCCGGTGTTGGAGCAGAAGTTGCAGCCTACGCCTTTGTACATAACCACGTCATCGTCGCCCATCTCTGAGCGATAGGCTGCCATCTCCTCGGGGGCGGGCTGGTAACGTTCCGCGCAGTGGGGGCAGGTGTTTCTTACCATGCGCTGTGCCACCACTCCCACCACCACGGTAGAGATCAGGTAAGGCTCCACGCCCAGGTTGACCAGCCTGAATGGCACGCTGGCCGCGTCGTTTGCGTGAATGGACGTCATCACAAGGTGTCCGGTCAGAGCTGCCTGCACGGCTGTTAGAGCCGTTTCGTTATCGCGTATCTCGCCCACCAGAATGATGTCCGGGTCCAACCTCATCATGGCCCGCAGCGCGCCGGAAAAGGTCAGGCCGGCCCGTTCGTTCACCTGGATCTGCTTGATGCCGTCGAAGCGGTACTCGATCGGGTCCTCGATGGTCATTATGTTGTGCTCTTGCGCGTCAAGCTGGTTGATGGACGCGTATAGAGTGGTCGTCTTGCCCGCGCCCGTTGGCCCGGATACCAGCATCATCCCGAAGGAGCTCCTGAGCATCTCTCTGTAGCGCGAGTATACGTTCGGCTGGAATCCAAGATCGATCAGATCAAATAGCGTGGCGGACCTGTCCAGCAGCCGTAGGACAGCGGTCTCGCCGTAGGAGGTGTCTATAGTGGCCGCTCGCACGTCGACGTCGCGGTTCCCCACTCGCACGGAGAACTGGCCGTCCTGGGGCCGTCGGCGCTCCGTGATGTCCATGCCTGCCAGAATCTTGATGCGCGAGATAAGCGGATTTATGGCGCTACTCGGCAGATTCATGATGTCGTGCAGAATACCGTCGATGCGGTACCGGATGCGCACGCCGGCAGCCTGCGGTTCTACGTGAATGTCCGACGCACGGTCTCGCACGGCCTGGGTGATAATCAGGTCCAGGGCACGCACGATAGCCGCTTGAGCCACGGCCTCCGACGCGTCGAAGTCGGTTATGTCGGCGCTGCCCTCCGAAGAAGGCGAAAACTCGTGTATATGCGCTTCGATCTCAGCGCTGGCCTTGTAGTTCAGGTCGATGGCGTCCGCGATCTCCGATGGGATACCGGCGGCGGGCTGTATGCCCTTGTTGGACTGGACGCCCAGGTCCTCTATCGCGAGGATGTTGCCCGGGTCCTCCATTACCACCAGCAGACTGTTCGCCACGATGTCGATGGGTATCAGGTTGTACTTCTTCGCCGTGGGCTCTGGTATGAGCTTCAGCGCCTCCGGGTTCACGTGGTGCCGCTTCAGGTCGATGAGGGGCACGTTCAGGTATATGCTGAGGGCCATGGCCAACTCTTCGTGAGTGGCCAACTCTTGCTCCACCAAGACCTTGGACAGCGGAGCGCTCACGCTACGTTGCGTCTTCTGTGCCTGCTGCAGGTCTTCGTGCGTAATCAGCCCCAGCTCCACCATCGTCTCCCCTATGCCAAGGTCGGTCTCGGAAATCGGCCTCTGTGTGGCAGCGCCGTCGCCTTCACCGGCGTCGGGGGTCAAGCGAAGGCCGTCGAGATTATCTTGCTCGGCGGTCAGCTCTGGCTCGGCTGTGGCTTGTAGGGTTTCGTCAGTCATATCATGGCCTTTACGGACCCGTGGGCCTACCCACAAAAACTGGGCAGGCCCGTCGATTGGTTACGCAGTTACCGCTGCGCCTAGCATTTCTTTAACGGTTTCCAGAAAACCTTCCAAGTCGATTGGTTTAACCAGGTACTTATCGGCCCCTACCCTGTCTCCGGCATCCCGGTCGGTCTCGCATTGCTTGGCCGACAGCATTAGCACAGGGCCCCTGGCCGTGGCTTCGTCGGCCTTGAGCCTGTGACAGACTTCCAGCCCATCCAAACCCGGCAACATCACGTCCAGCACAGTCAGGTCCGGTCTTTCCTCCCGAGCTCTGAGGAGGCCGGCGAGGCCGTTCTCAGCGCTCAGGACCTGGTATCCTTCGTTCTCCAGAGCGTGCCTTAAAAACCTCTGCACGCCAGGATCGTCGTCAACCACTAAGATTTTTTCACCCATGGCTGGTTTCCTTGCCCCAAGATCTTGCTAACACGGGTCCTGGCTAACCATGCCCGATGTCGATACGTAGTAGCTGCACTTGGTGGTGGCCTGCCTCATGTAGTCGCCGTTGCTGCCGCCGTTAAGCCTGCTGCCCGCGTCTGGGAAAGCGCCCATGTTGTCGGTGGCGTTGGGCTGCGTGATGGCTGTAACGGCCTCCAACTCAGTGTCGGACATCATCGCGTCCAGGGCTGCCTGCACGTTGGACAGCTCGCCGGCGTTGGCCTTGGTCTCGCTACGGCTCTTTATGTTGGCCACAGTGGGAATGGCCACGGCGGCCACGATGCCCAGAATGGCCATCGCTATGAGAATCTCCACCAGGGTGAAGCCTCGCTGGTCGTGTTTGGCGGTGCTGCTCTTGCCTATCATTTTGTTCTCCCCAATTTCGGTTTGGTCCGTAATGAAATGAATGATCAAGGCGCGGGGATGGTCGCAAGTTGAGCGGAAGTGTGTGTTCGGTGTGGCCGTCCATTCCGTCCATTCCAGCCAATTGAGGCGTAGTGCTGCCATGCGAATTTTGGAATTCGCATCGGGGCTGACTCTTCCAGGACGGATTAACTTCTTTACGTGCGTGGCACGCGTCGCGCACGTACGTGGCCCTTCAGTTCGGGCGGTTCGGGATACCAGACCAGTCGGGATGGCCAGCCCCAGAAGCATCTCGGTAGCCGCATGAGAAACCTCCCGAGCGGGGGCACACCCTTGCCACACTCTGACGCCACCGATTACCAACGGCGGCAGTTCAGAGTGGTCCTATTGACCCTTGACCGGACGCCGGGCTCTTGAAGAACATAGGGCACATGGGGCACATGGGCGCGTCCGTTGATTCCCGGGAGTAGAGAAGTTGAAACCGATTCGGCTGTTCATCATCGATCAATCATTTGAAAACCCTGAACACGGTTACTGGCGGGCGGCCCTCTCCGCCATTCGGGAATGCGGCGGGATCGTTATCGCCGGCTCCTCCCCATCTCTTGACGAGGCGCTGGCGCGGCAACGCCGTCCGGAAGCCGATGTTTTCGTGATCGATCTTGCAAACCCGACTCCC
>JACZVF010000316.1 GCA_022572805.1 Chloroflexota bacterium | reverse complement strand
TGACGCGCCTTTTCAGGTCTGCGGCGATAGACTGCGGCGACGACAATTCGGCAACGCTATTAGTGACATCGAGGTAGGCTTCGTCCAGGGACAGCGGTTCCACCAGCGGCGTGATGTCGTGAAAAATGGCCATGACCCGTTGGGATACCTCGCGGTAACGGTCGAAGTGCGAGCCCACCCTGATGGCGTCGGGGCAGAGGCGCAGCGCAGTGCGCATGGGCATCGCGGAGCGTACGCCGAACTTTCTCGCCTCATAAGACGCGGACGCCACTACGCCGCGGCCTTCTGGGCTGCCTCCGACCACAACGGGCTTCCCCCGCAGTTCGGGGGCGTCCAACTGCTCCACCGAGGCGTAAAAAGCGTCGAAATCTGCATGGAGGATGTGTCGCATGATCTGGCTTATTTTACAACATATGTTCCATTCCAAACATCCGGACCAGAACCATGCGGTTGACAACTGCGTAAGCCATCACTAACATTACGCCATGATTGAAGAGGCGCTACGGGCCATAGCCGAGCCACGACGCAGGGACATACTGCGGCTCCTACACGACAGTGAGCTCGCCGCAGGGGAGATCGCGTCCCACTTCGACGTGACCCGCCCTGCCATTTCCCAACACCTGAGGGTGCTGGAGGACTGTCGACTTGTGGAGGTACGGCGGCAGGGAACGCAGCGCATCTACCGGATACGCTCGGACACTATGGCCGAATTGAGGCAGTACATGGAGCAGTTCTGGCAGGACAGCCTCACGCGGCTGGCAGAGGCAGCCGAAATCGAGGAGCAGCAAAACAGTGGCTGAGTCTCATCGGCTGGGCGATACAGTGGACGTGGAGGTGCGCATCGCGGCGACACCCCAGACCATATTTCCGTTCCTAACGGACCGGGACAAGATGCTGACGTGGATGGGCTTCGACGGGGAGCTGGACCCCAGACCCGGCGGCATTTATAGGCTTAACGTGAAACCGGGGTCCGTTGTCAGCGGCGAATTCGTGGAGGTAGTGCCTTTCGAGCGGGTGGTGTTCACTTTTGGCTGGGAAGGCGAAGGGCAGGTGGTCACTCCCGGCTCCACAACTGTTGAGATCACCTTGACGCCGGACGGCGACGAAACGCTGGTACGCCTACGCCACTACGGTCTGGAGGGCGAGATGGTGGAGCGCCACACGGAAGGTTGGAGCTTCTTCATGCCCAGGCTTGTCATAGCCTGCCAGGGCGGCACGCCGGAATCCTACCAGTAGGCCGGACGCCGGCAGCAAGCCCTGATAATTTGCACTCTTTCAAAGAATCCGTATAATGCTTTCTACTCATTTTAGCTTGTAAAGGAAGGCGCCATGCCAAATCCCGTAATGCACTTTGAGACCATGGCCAAAGGCGACCGGAAGAGGACTCAGGAGTTCTACACCCAGCTTTTCGGCTGGCACGTGGACGACGATAACCCCATGAACTACGGCATGGTCGACACACACTCCGACGGCGCGGGCATCGGCGGGGGCATCTCAGGAGACGGCCACTACCCCAACGTCACCATCTACGTGGGCGTGGATGACCTTCAGGCCGCGCTGGACAAGGCGGAAAGCCTGGGTGGCAAGACCGTGGCGCCTCCCCCTTTGCAAAAGCCAGGGAGGTCCCTGGCGTCGTCTCGCTAGCGTACTTCTCCGACCCCGAAGGCAACGTCATCGGTCTGATACTCAACACGTAGTGATTGTTGGGGTCGATCGGGCTCTCCGAATCGTTCAATTTCAGAAACACTTGACAAGGCAACGGTCGGCTACTATAGTTAACCGGTTGGTTAACTATTTAAATCGAGAGGACTTAGACATGAAACGGCTAATTCTTGGCATATTGGCATTGGCGATGATGGTTGGCGCGGCCTTGGCACTCCAACCCGTCGGCACGGTGCAGGCGCACGGCGGCGGTCATGACGGAGGGTGCCGCGGCTTCGGTGTGGACTTGGTGGCGGGTATGTTGGCCGGTCCGGATTTCGGGCAGTTTCTGCAGGATTTCGCCCCCGGCTCCCCTGGAGCCGTTGCGGAGATGATAGACACCGCCGGCCCCG
>JACZVF010000121.1 GCA_022572805.1 Chloroflexota bacterium | reverse complement strand
GTCCAAAGTTCGACAGTTCAGGATAGCCATCCGAACGAGATTTCAAAATTACTTTTCGATTTGATTCCTGGTTCATCTTTCTCCACCCTGTTTCCAGATACTGAGCGTCTCGCTACCGATGAGCGCTGGTCGAATCTTATCCGCCGCGACCGAGCTTGTCTAACCTTTACACGCGAAAGGATGCGACGATTTCTTGACTGGCACTGCAGGCGGCAATACCATGCCGCCATCGCAGGTTGCTACGTTCTTTAATACTCTCGCTGTGAGCCCCTCTATTGAAAAAGGAGAATACGAATGCCTGACTACCGACCACTGGACCTGTCCTCGATCTGCAACGCCGGCGCAGAGATTCTAGGAAGCCGCGAGAAGCCGCCATTGGGACTCCAGAAATTTCACGGCCTGCCCTTTCTGGTGGGCCGCGAAGGCGCTCAACCCGAGGACCGCAGCTTCCTGCTGCTAAACGAGGCCACGGGCGGCGTGACAATACCTGTTGGCGACGTGGCGAACAACGTGATCTTCGCCCACCGGGTGCTTGAGACGGAGATACCAGAGGGAGGCCCCATAGGCAAAGAGGTTGCCGAGTATGTAGTTCGCTACGCGAATGGCGGCGAAACGCGGGTGCTCATTAGAGAGCGGTTCGAGATAGGCCTGATGCCTGCGGACGAGGACGGCGCCCGAATCAATATCGCACTGAGAAGCGTGCCTTTCCTGGCGCTAGGCAACAAGAAGGACACCCTCCCTCAGCGCTACGAAGGGCCTTGGGAAGAGACGGGCCGCCGTCAGACGGAGCTATCGACGCTGGGGGCATCCGAGCACACATACTTCCTGTGGGCCTGGGAGAACCCTCACCCCGAGGACGAGATACAGTCCATCGAAATCGTGCCCAAGGGGCCATCGTTCATGATCGCTGCGGTAACCCTGGGCCAGATAGACGAACGTCCATTTGTTACTCAGGGAAGGCGAGAGGTCCGAATCACGCTGACCGACGCCGAGTTGGCGAATCGCCCGTTTAACGTCGACGTAGAGGTGGACCGTGGCGTGTCCACATTTGTGCATAGCCTGCCGCACGCCTCGCCGGACGAGTTCGTGGCAGACTCGATGAAGGGCTACGGCGAGCCGCCCAACCTGCGCTCCAGCCCCGCCTACGTGGAAATCGCGGCCACGCCATCGGCCACGGTGAAGGTCAGCCAGGGCGGCGAAACCGTTGGCGAGGTGAGGTGGGGCGAGGTGGAAAGCCAGGGCTCCGCCTCGACGCCCGCCCTTCGAGTCGATCTTCTGGACAGGGGACGCAACTGGGTCAAGGTAACGGTACTGGACGACGACACCGGCGCGCCCGTTCCCTGCCGGGTGCACTTCCGCTCGCCGGAGGGGGTACCCTACCAGCCTCACGGACACCACAACCAGGTGAACTCCAACCTGGGCACGTGGCACATCGACGTGGGCGGCGACGTGCGCCTGGGGCAGATCACCTACGCCTACATCGACGGCCGTTGCGAGGGCTGGCTGCCGCGCGGCGAGGTCATCGTGGACGTGGCCAGGGGGTTCGAGTACGAGCCGCTACGCGAGAAGGTCACAATTAAGCCCGGACAACAAGATCTGAAATTACGGCTGAAGCGATGGACCAACATGAACGCCAAACGCTGGTTCAGCGGCGACTCCCACGTACACTTCCTGTCCACTCAGGGAAGCCACTTCGAGTCCCAGGGCGAGGACCTCAACGTGGTGAACCTCTTGCAGTCCCAGTGGGGCGGCCTGTACACCAACACCGAGGACTTCACCGGCAGGCCCAGCGTCTCCCGCGACGGCAGCAACATCGTGTATACGTCCCAGGAGAACCGCCAGCATTTTCTTGGGCACATGATTCTCTGGGGACTTAAAGAGCAGGTCATGCCTTGGTGCAGCGACGGCCCCAATGAGGGTGAGCTTGGCGGCATCATGCAGACGACCATGAGCCATTGGGCAGACGCCGCGCACGCCCAGGGGGGCCGAGTCGTCATTCCTCACTTCCCGCATCCCAACGGTGAGCCCGCTACGTTGATAGCCACAGGCCGGGTGGACGCCGTGGAGATGATTCGCCACGAGCGGTTCAACCACGTGGAGTATTACCGATACCTGAACTGCGGCTACCGTCTGCCCCTGGTCGGCGGCACCGACAAGATGAGCAACGAGGTGCCCGTGGGCCTGTACCGGACATACGCCTACGTTCCAGAAGACCAGGAGTTCAACTACGAGAACTGGTGTGCGGCGGTATCGGCGGGCCGGACCTTCCTGAGCGGAGGCCCGCTTCTGGAGCTCTCGGTGGATGGCCACCAGATCGGGGACACGGTCCGCATGTCCGGCGCGGGCACCGTGGAGGTCCACGCCTCCGCCGAAAGCATTCTGCCCATACATTCATTGCAGATCGTTATGAACGGGCGCGTCGTGGCGTCGACGGAAAACCCCTCGGGCGGGCGCAGGCTGGAGCTGCGGGAATCTGTTAGGATCGACGCCAACTCGTGGCTGGCCGTGCGTTGCGGCGGCCCCAACTACATCGACAGCACGCCGCACTACGACGTATGGAACCGCGGCGTTTTCGCCCATACGTCGCCGATCTACCTGGCCGTCGGAGGCGACTGGGAGATGTACGACCAGAACGCGGCCCAGTACATGTTAACGCTGATCGAGGGCGGCATGTCCTACATCCGCCAGACCTCGCACCAGCACGCGCCGGACAGCGTATCGCACCACCACGGCGAGGAAGACCACATGGCCTACCTGCTACGGCCCTTCCGGGAGGCCCATGAGGCCGTACTTGCCAGAATGCACCTGCAGCGGTAAATAAGACCTTCCAATCCTACAGGCCGGCTACAACCACATTCAAACACAAGAAGAGAGGTCCGGTGCTCCGGACCTCTCTTCGCCCTATTCTGTTTTCCAACCGTCGGCTACGCACGCCCGGTATTCACAACCGGATAAGCTCGTCCTACTAATTTATCTTCGGACTGTGCAGCTTTAGTTTTCCACTTTCGCGGGCCTCCGGCGTTGGACTCCCCTGCTGGCCCTTTTTACCTTGCTTATACCTCAAGCTCCCCAGCAGGGGCACGAAAAGGGAATTTCCACGCATGATTCGTAACGAACAACCGCTCCATATGCGCCTCCTCCCTGGACTTTCGCCGATTTCCCAGTGGAAACCTCATTTTCCTGGGACAATAATAGTTTACGCCTTCATGGGCCGTCTGTCAATCAGGCTAGCGTGAGGATGGGACATGCTCGGAGGCCGCGTATACAGGCATTCAGCTCCCCGCTTCAACTCTTGCTTTCAACGCATGATTCATCTCATCAAAGCCCAGGACTGTCTTACGCAACACGCCGCCCATGAGTGGCAGCATTATCCCACCGAAGTACTCACCTTGAACGAAAGTTACCTGGCACTGCGCCTGCGGTTCGATCAGGAAATAGTGCTGGCCTGTGAACAGCGTTTTGTGAAGAAAGACGCCAACCCACCTCAGTTCTCGATTGGGGTCTACGGTCATGAGTGTTGGCTTGAATCCCATTGCCTTGCCGCCAGGCGGCGCCATGAAAATCTCCAGGCGTCCGCCCTGCCGGACTTCGCCGCTGGCCCTGGTTATGAATGGGTTCCATTCGGAAAAACGCTCAAGGTCGGTCAATACACCCCAGACCTGTTCCGCCGAGGCATCAATCGATATTTCCGTCCGCAAATGTTTCATACCTGTGCCCACCTATTGTTCCCAACATTACCTCGTCACAGCCCCTTACAGCTCCGATTCGACCCTCCGCCGCAGCCTGCCTATCCACCACCGCAAAGCACCGTTGGACCGACAAACTAGCAAAGAGAACGCCAATGCCCGGTAGACCCAGCCCCGGCTGACTTTGGACGGACTATCGGGGTTGAGCCACGCCTGATTCGTCGCCAGCTCCGCCAGCGTACCAAGTCCTATTACCAAAGGCCAAAGGGCGGCCAACCGGAGCCTGACATTCCGTCGCGGGATGGCCAGGACGTACTGCTCGGCCGCCTCGTAGTGCTCCAAAGCCAACTTAATCCCGTCGGACAACGCCGGTCGTGCCGGCAGGCCGTTGCTCGGGTCCAGCAGGTCCTTCGGGGCCAGTCCCAGCCCGGCCAGCGCATCGGATGTCAGGTAGCATCTGCCAATGCGCAGGTCCCTGGGGATGTCCCGAAGGATATTGGTCATCTGAAGAGCCTTCCCGAACCGCACGCCCAATCCAGACATGTTGTCGCTGTCCCAGCGCCGCAGAGACGGCGTGTGAGAGGTGGTCACGGCCGTCCAGAACTCGCCGACGCACCCGGCCACGTGATAAACGTATTCGTCCAGGTCTTGGGCGCTGCTAAACGCTACAACATCTCCCGAGTCTTCCGCGGGGAAGGTCCGAATGTCTATCTCCATGCCCCGCGTCAACGCCACCACAACAGACCGGACGGCGTCCCTGTCGGCAGCCGGCAAACGGTCCAGGAGCGCGAATACGCTCGGCAAGGACATCAAAAGCTCCACGTCCCTGCTTTCTTGCCGGGCGCCGTCCGCATGACGGCTGTCGGCCTGGAGCTTATTCACAGATGCTCCGATATTCCGCAAGGCGTTAGAATCAGTTGGGCCTGCGACCTGCGACCTGAACTCCAGCAGGTGCTTCAGACGCTCTTCGTGCGGAATGAGGGTTGTGTCCGCTATGGTATCCGCCGCCCTGGCCAGGAGGTAAGCCAGGCCCACGGGTTCCCGTATTCCGCCGGGCAGCACTCGCAGCGTCAGGTAAAACGACCGGGACACGCCCTTGAGCAGATCGGTCAGGAGCCGCTGTCCGTCGACGGGAGTAGCCTCTTTGTCGGGCATCTGGAACCGGCTACTTGTTGAGACCGCGCTGGAGACCCCGCACGTAGGATATCTGCCCAAGGTGCTGGTCCGCCTCACCAATGAGCTGTCGGTACATTCTGGCCAGGGAGAACCCCCGGAAACGGCTAACGGCCCCGGGAGACTCAGGGAAGGGCGATCGGTCCGGAACGGAGTCAAGGTCACCTTCGCCGAGACTTCGCAAAAACGCCAGGGTGTCGCCGCGTACCGATTCGAAGTACGCTTGCAACTGCTCTTTGGACAGATTCGGGAATGCGGCGAGCTGGTCGGCGCTGTAGCCGACGCCGATATCTCCATCGGCCAGGCCGAACCTATCGGACCACCGATCGCGCACCCAGGCCTCAGGCTCGCCCCTGGCGAAAGTATTGGTCCACCTGTCCTCAACGCGCGTCACATGCCAAAAGATGAACGACACGGAGTTGCTCTCCTGGTTGGGCCTCCAGATCATCTCCGGCTCAGTTAGCGGTTTGATGGCGGCCAAAACCCGGGTGTGGTAGTCCTCCAGGGTCTGCTCTATGAAATCGCCCAGCTTCATATCCGCTCCGATGGCATATTCGCGTTCGGAGTGAATTATCTCACGTTTGCGGCGCCTGTGTCAGGGCTGTGTCGGGAGCAAATGTCACCGTCTGCCGGGCCAGGCCAATGTGATGGACGAGATACGGAAGAGCTTAGTAACTGTCTCAAAAGGCGGATGCCTTGCTCCCGCCCACCCAACCTGTGGGCTCTAGTTCCTGGGGGCACATCCCCCAGTCCCTCTGACAGACGGGGAAAGCCCTTCTGGACTCCCCCCATGACGATTTTAAGATAGTTACTTAGTGGACCGAAAGCACGCCGGACACAAGGCTGGGGATCACTACGTTTCCGTCATCGTCATCCACGCTGCGGAGTTCCAGCAGCAGCTCCGTCGTGCCGGCCTTGAGCATCTCGATGTCCAAAGTAGCCAACCTGGCCTCCTTTATATCGCCATCCAACAACCCAGGCAGGTCCGCAGCGGTGATGTCTACCGAACCGGCGGGCAAATCGCCAATTATGCTCAGCCCGAATTCCGGCAGACGAACGTTTGCTATCCGTCCGATGCTGGTATCCACCACGGAAACGACTATGGCGTAGCCCGCTATGCCGGTCCTGGCGTTGTGGATGGAGATGTCGACAGCCACTATCTGCCCGACGCTCCCGGAGGCGTCTGCAACTACCATGCGCGATCCGGTAATGGTGGTTGCCGGCGGAGTGGTCGGCACGGCTGTGGGCGGGGTTGTGGCCAACGTGTCAGGCGTAGCTATCGGTGGCGATGGCGACGTAGAGGCGGGCGAAGTGGCCGATGAAGGTGTGACGGGGTCATCCGACCCGCCAAAGCAGGCGACGGCTGATAACATGACAGCGGCCGCGATTAACGTGAAGACAATGCGCATAGCGATAACCTAATTTAGTCCAGTCGCCCTGATTTCTTCAATAGCCATGCGGCTGAATTACAGGTAAACTTTGCCGTGATAGGAATAACTTGCGTGAGCCGCCTACTACGTGCGGCCTGCGCCACGAACGCCTACCAGTATACAAGTAGCGAAACCGCCGATTGACGGGTCCCGTATGAATAAAATAGTCATCAACATCGAGACCGAGGGAGATATAAGGGCCAGCGAAACCATGGCTGACTTGAGGAATGTCGTGGAAAACCTTTACTTCCCCATGCGTATTGCCGGCTTCTGGGACTTTCAAGCGGACGTACACCTTTGCCCGCAGGAAGAGCGCCGGCAGGAGTGCACGCACAGGCTTGCCGACGCTGCCGCCGGCATATCTGCTTACGTAAAAACGTTGCAGAAGGAGCGCAACGCCAACGTTGAAGTCTACTTCCCGCATGCCGATATATCTTTTTACATGTGCTGACCAGCTTCGCTTATGCGCCTTGCCATGATTTCCTAACGCTGCCATAGGGAGAGTGATCGGCCTCAAGCTCGGGCGAGCAAACACGACATTGGCATACCAAACACATTGACGATCGATCGAAGGAGGTCCAGATAATGCCCATACCGGACCCTGTGCGCCCATCTCTGGCGCCTTACCAGGCGTACCCACTGCAGGACATTCTGAGGAAGACGGCGGACCGGCTTCCCGATAAGATTGCCATCATTGACGGCAAACGTACCTTCACATTCCAGCAACTGCAGACCTACTCCGACCAGCTTGCTGCCGCGTTGGCCGGCATTGGTATCAGCCCGGCAGACAGAGTCGGCCTGCTGGCCCCCAACTGCGCGGAGTTCGAGATAGCGTTCTTCGGCATCGTAAAGGCAGGCGCCATCGCCAGCACCCTTAACTCCGGCTATCGAGAACGGGAGATAGCCCATCAACTCAATAACAGCGGGGCCGAGGTGCTCATAGTTCACAGTGCGCTGTTGGAGATGGCGGAGGCGGCAAAAAGCGACGTCCCCGCGCTGAAGCGAATGATTGTCATCGAAGAGGGCTCCAGCGATGCCACGTCCTTCTGGGGACTCATCGAGGGCTCCCCGGCCAGCCCACCTGCCATCAATGTTGACCCGATGACGGACCTGGTGGTCCTGCCGTACTCCAGCGGCACCACCGGGCTCCCTAAAGGCGTGATGCTGACACACCACAATTTGACAAGCAACGTCGAACAGCTCATCAACAGGCCGGGAGAGCTCACCGCCTGCACCGAGGATGACGTCGTTCTTGTGCACCTCCCTCTTTTCCATATATACGGTATGAACGTACACATGAATCCATGCATCGCTCTGGGCGCCACTCAGGTAATGATGGGCCGGTTCGACATGGAGTCTTTCCTCACGCTGCTGTCGGAGCACAAGGTAACGGCTATGTACACGGTTCCGCCCGTCGGGCTGGGACTCAGCCAGTACCCCGGCGTGGCAAATTATGATCTCGGTTCGCTCAGGTTTGGACTGATAGGCGCTGCGCCGATGTCGGCCGACCTGCAAAACCGAATCGAGAACGCTTTGGGAATCCCGATTATTCAGGCCTACGGTCTCACGGAGACATCGCCTCTTGCCAACGTTGACTTTGCCGAGCCAGCCAGGCGGAGGCCGGGGTCCATCGGTCCGGCGGCATCGGACACCGAGGAGAAGGTAGTCGATATCGAGGACCCCACCAGGGAAATGCCATACGGCGAGTCGGGCGAGCTCATGATTCGCGGGCCACAGGTGATGCAGGGCTATTACAACGATCCCGACGCCACCTCGGAAATGCTGACTCCAGACGGTTGGCTGCATACGGGGGACATCGTACGCATGGACGAGGACGGCTACGTCTGGGTCCTGGACCGCAAGAAGGAGCTTATCAAATACAAGGGCTTCCAGGTGCCGCCCGCCGAGCTTGAGGGCCTGCTGCTGGAGCATCCCTCCGTCGCGGACGCGGCTGTGATAGGTAAGGCCAACGAAG
>JACZVF010000120.1 GCA_022572805.1 Chloroflexota bacterium | reverse complement strand
ATCGTCGCTTCGTCCCAGGTGCCACAGAATGAAGCCAATGTTGTTGGCGTGGGGAAAGGGCCGCCACAGCACCTGCTCCCTTGTCAGTCCCTCGCATGTGACCAATAAACGCAGTTGCACCTGTTCCATGCTCTGAGTTATGAACTGTATGGTGTCCACAAAGGCCTCCCTGTCCGATAGCGCCAGGATTATAGCAGTAGGCCGAGCTCCAAATTTCCTTCTTCTACGGCGAATACGTATAATACGTCACGCATTTGTTGCACTGGAGGAGCCGGCTATTATGGCGATCAATAAGGTCGTGGCCTCATTCGAGGAGGCTGTGGCCGACATTCCCGACGGCGCGACGCTTATGGTAGATGGGTTCGCCGGTCCGGGAGGTACCTCCCAGAATCTCATCAGGGCATTGCGAGATCACGGCGCCAGGGACCTGACCATCATCAGCAACACTGCGGGGCTGGCCAGCGTGATTGGCTTCGGCACATTGCCGGGCGACCGACCGGTGGACATCGGCATTCTCGTGGACAACGGCCAGATCAAAAAGGTTGTTGCGTCCTTTCCGGTGTCGCCTTCGCCCTCCCGCCCCACGTCATACGAGCGTGCATACAGAGAGGGAAAGGCGGAGCTTGAGCTGGTGCCACAGGGCACGCTGGCGGAGCGAATTCGGGCTGGCGGGGCAGGCATCGCGGGCTTTTACACTCCCACCGGCGCAGGTACCGCCCTTGCGGAGGGCAAGGAGACCCGGATATTCGATGGGCGAGAGCACGTTCTGGAGCTACCCCTGAGGGCGGACTTCGCCCTTTTGCGAGGGCACAAGGCCGACGTCATGGGCAACGTTATTTACAGGGGCACCTCCCAGAATTTCAACGGCGTGATGGCGACGGCCGCCAACGTCACCATCATGGAGGTGGACGAGGTTGTGGAAGTCGGCGAGCTGGACGGGCACGATATTCACACGCCCGGCATATACGTGAACCGCGTTGTGGAAATAAAGAGCTAGCACGAAAAATTAAGGAAGTTAAGGGCGCGAAAGGAGCAAATAAATGAAACTGGTCTTTTTTAACGACTTCACCCTGGGAGTGATGAAGGGCGACTCCGTGGTGGACGTTTCGGACGTTGTAAAGGACATACCACACACGTTTCCTCAGGACCTGCTGGCAGGACTGATAGCCAGGTGGGACGACTACAAGGGCAGGCTGCAGTCGGCGGTCGGCCAGGCCTCCGGTGTGCCGGCGTCGTCTGTAAGGCTGCGTTCGCCCGTGCCCAAGCCGTACAACCTCGACTGCATGGCCGTTAACTACATGGAGAGCGGCACCAGGTCTGAGCCGGCGCCCAAGAATGCCTTCCACAAGTCTGCCAGCGGAATCATCGGCGACGGCGACACCATCGTGCTGCCGGACATCGCAGCAACCATCTTCGAGCACGAGGCCGAGTTGGGGCTGGTCATTAGCAAGAGGGCTTCCAACGTCAAGGCGGAGGACGCCTACGATTACGTCTTCGGTTACCTGAACTGCATCGATGTGTCCGCCCGTGGCGTTCCGGCCTTTTACCAGATGAAGTCTCGCGATACCTTTGCACCCATCGGCCCGTGGCTGGTTACGGCCGACGAGGTCCCCGATCCGCAAAAACTGCCGGTGAAACTCTGGGTCAACGGCACCCTCATGCAGGACTTCAACACCGACGACATGGCCCACAAGATCCCTCAGGTCATCGAGTGGATTACGTCTGTGCACACGCTGGAGGCCGGCGACGTCATCGCTACCGGCACCAATCACCGCGGCCTCAGCGCCCTTCAAAACGGCGACAAGATGGAGATCGAGGTGCAGGGTCTGGGCAGGCTGCATAATGACGTCCGCGACGACCTGAAGCGCACCTGGTCCAGGGAGACCAGGCTGGACCGCATGAACAAGGGCGAGGAAGGAACCACGCCGCAATTAACCGGCAAGTACGCTTAGATCGGAATGTCGTCACGAAGCCGGCCACTGGGCTCCGAACGCACATCGGGGCCTGTGAGGCCAATCTGGATACTGCGACCGGAGCAACGTCAAATGGATGAAAAGCCACGCCTGGACAGGGAGATCATCGCCATGAGGGTGGCCCGCGAGCTGCAGGACGGCGACGTAGTGAACTTGGGACTGGGCATTCCGTCGCTCTGTTCGCAGTTCGTGCCGGAGGGCAGAGATGTGCTGTACCACAGCGAGAGCGGTGTATTGAACTTCGGACCCCTGGCGGAGCCCGGTGAGGAGGACCAGGATCTCACCAACGCCAGCGGTCACTTCCTGGCCTGGCATCCAGGCATGTCCTTCTTTAATTCAGCGGACGCCTTCGCGATGATTCGCGGCGGCCACATCGACGTGACGGTGCTGGGCGCGCTGCAGGTGTCCGAGAGGGGTGACCTGGCCAACTGGATGCTGCCGGAACGTGGCATTGGCAACGTGGGCGGCGCGATGGACCTGGCCACCGGGGCCAAGCGCGTCATCGTCGCCATGGAGCATTCCGACCGGAACGGCAACTCCAAGATTGTTGAGGAGTGTGACTATCCGCTAACGGGCAAAGCTTGCGTGGACACCATTGTGACAGATGTCGCCGTCATCGAAGTCACAGCCGAGGGCCTGCTGCTTAATGAGGTAGCTCCCGGCTGGTCCGCCGAAGACGTACAGGCGGTGACCGACGCCCGGCTTATGGTCTCTCCATCCTTGCGGGAAATCCAGCTTTAGACTCTGGTTAATGACCACGGTTTGCAATGAGCCTTAGCGTGGCCCTAATGCCAGAGGGCCTTGGCTTCAGGCGCGGGCGGTCTCTCGGCGCCGCGAAGCAACTCCACCAGCTCGCCCAGCAAGGCAGCGGTCGCCAGCTCCCACCAGTCCCGCCGATCGCGCTTCATTGTCCAGTTGAAGACCTTCATGGACCAGGGCCGCTGGGCGTCTGCCTCGTCGGGAGGAAAGAACTGACGGGGCGAGCGCAAACAGTCTACTATGACCGAAATTTCGGGCCCTTCGAAATCCTTCTTATGAGACCAGCCAAGGACGAACCAGTCCCGTATCTTGTCCATCGTCTGGAATTCCTCGGCCATGGCCATATCTATGATGCCCAGACGGTACGCCCACGACACGGCCTCGCTGTACGACGTCTTTTGGAACTTTTGATAGCCCTCAATCCTGACGGTGGATATCTCCAGGAGGTGCTTGACGTGCTCTTCCAGCAGGACGCCGGCGTTGACGACCGCCGACCTTGGCTCCTCGGTCATTAGCTCCCGTATATGGGGGGCTATGCGCCTCTCCTCGACCCAGAGGTGGAACTGCGGCAGGTCGGCTGCGAATCGCCGAAGGGGGTCATTTTCGGCCTCCTCAGTCACTTCGGGCGGCTGCTTGCCTTCGGAGAGTGAGGTGATGGGTGATATCATCGTTTGCTCCTTTGCAGGGGGTTAAAAACAGCTTAAGGCCTGCAGCGAATGCAAAGGGTTGGGGCAGAGGGTGAATGTGGATTGTCTACGGCATGGCGCTCTGGAGCCTCCGGACGACAGCTCCTACACGATGCGGAACGTGGAGCCGTTGGGGCCTTTTTCGACCTCGATTCGGACAGGGAATGCGTCTTTAACATGCTCGATGTGGGTAATGACTATGATCCTCTTGAAATCGTTCTGAATCGACTGTATTGCTTCGGTAAGTCGTTCCTGGCCGACCCGGTCCTGTGAGCCGAATCCCTCGTCGATAAACAGTATCGGCAGCGGCGCTCCCGACCGACGCGCCAGCAGCTTGGACAGCGCGATACGCAGCGCGAAGTTGATGCGAAAAGACTCGCCGCCGCTAAAAGTCTCGTAGCTGCGCGTGCCCACCTCGTCCGCAATCCGGATGTCCAACTCCTCCGAAGGCTGGCCTGTCGTGCGGTCCCGCCGTCCCTCCCGAAGCTCCAGCTTCAGGAACATTCGGTTCTCGGTGAGCCTGCCAAGAATTTCGTTGGCGTCCGCCTCAAGTTGGGGCATGGCGCTCTCGATTATCAGCGCCTGTACGCCGTTCTTGCCGAAGGCTGTCGTCAGCTCGTCGTAGATTGCCTTCTCGCCAACCATTCCCCGCAGGCGTTGCTCCTGTTCCCTGATCTCGTTGGCAAGGGTCTCACAACGCTGGATTTGCTGTTCCAGTATCCCCTGACGGACCTGGGCCTCGTCCTTTTGCCTTGCCAGAATGGAGTGCTGGGCCTGCACCTGTTGCAGGTTGGCTTCCAGCTCGGGTAGAGCCTTCATCTCCGCATCCAGGGCCGCGATTCGGACCGCCGCCTCCCGGATTTCGGCGTGACGCCGCTCCAGCATCTGGCAGGTGGCCCCAAGCGCGTCCTTCTGCGCGGGCAGGTCTGCCTCCGCCTCCGAAAGCCTGCGATACAGGTCCCTGTACGGCTCCAAGGCCCGAACGCTTTCCCGCGACGCCTCGTGGCCTTGTGCGTCGTAGCCCAATGCCTCCAGCTCCGAGCCTATCTGGTCTACCTGCCGTCTCTCTTCGGAAGCGTAGGCCCCGTCTCGTAAGGCCTGCTGCGCCAGCGTCAGCTCTCCCGCAGCCACCTTGAGGTCTTCCTCGGCCTTGCGCGAGTCCGCCTGGTCCCGTTGCAGATTCACCAAGCTCGTCTGAAGCTGCTGGCGACCGGACCGCAATTCGGACTCTGTTTTCGAGATTCGGCCCCCTAACTCCGCCCGCCTGCCCTCCACGTCTTTTTTGTCGCTCTGGTTCGCCAGGAATGCCGCCCTGCTTTCTCGGCCAACCGTTTCGTACTCGCTGCGCAGGTGTTCCTGGCCTTCCGGCCCCAGGGGTTGATTGCATAGCGGACAGGTCGCTTCGCCCTGCTTCAGCATATCGAACTTCAGCCGTGTGTCCTCCATGGACTGCCGCAGGCGAACGTTCTCCTCGTCCAGCGATCTCACTCTGACGGCCATGTCCTCAGCCGTAGCCTGTTGATTTTTCAGTTCGCTTTCCTGCCGCTCCAGTGCGGTCTGCTCCCGCCGCAACCCGTTCAGGCTCTCGGTTATCAATGGCATGCGCTGCACCAGAGGCTCCAACTCGCCGGCGATTTTCGTCTTGAGCTGAGTCGCCTGCGCGGACAGCCTCGCCTCCTGGCGGGCAATCTCCTGCTCAGCCCGCGCCTTCCGGCCATCCAACCGGCTTTTGCGGCTCAGGGCCTGGTTCAGACGCTCAAGCTCGACTGTCCCCTTCTCAAGCTCGGCGTAGCTCTTTGCAATCTCCGCGCGCCTGTTCAGGACCGCTTCCTGGTCGGCCACTGACGACTGGTAGACTTTCACCTGACGCTCCAGGTCAGCCACCTCAGCCTGCGCGCCGGTCATCCGGCCCTGCGTGAGCTCCATCTCCCCGCGCTTTGCCTGCAATGCCTGCACGCCCAGATTCAGCTCATCAAGTTTCAGCCGCAGGGCGTCGACGTCCGGCGTCAGCCTCAGGAGCTCCTCCTTGGCAAGCACCAACCTCTCCTGAAATTCGGGAAGCTGTGCGACCTCCGTGCGGCGAAGCTCCACGGCGTTCTCAGCATCGCGGACCCGCTCCTGAATATCCCGGCTCCTGGTCTTGGCGCGCTCCTCCAGCCGCTGGTAGTAGGACAGGTCCAGCACCTCCGCGAGACATGCTTTGCGCTGGGACGGCGTGCTCCGGGTGAACTGGTCCGCCCTGCCCTGCTGAAGGAAGGCCGTGTTGGTGAAGGTGTCGTAGTCCATGTGCAGGATTTCGATGATGTGCCGCTGGGTGTCCCGCATGGTGTTGCCGGTTATGGCGGCGAAGCTGCCTTCGTCATCGTCATCGTCGGCCGCCACCTGCAGCTCCAGCAATGTCGAGCCCTGCCTGCTGCGGCCCGAGCGTGAGAGCCGTCTGCTGACGCGGTACCGCTGGCCCTGCGAGAGGAACTCAAGCTCCACTGCCATGTCCTGTTGGCCCTGGTGGACCAGCTCCTCCTGCGTGCGGGTCCTGGCCTCGCCCCAAAGGACCCATGTGATGGCGTCCAGCAGCGCCGACTTGCCGTTGCCGTTGTCCCCGCACAGGCACGCGATGTGGATGCTGCGGAAGTCCAGCGTCGGGACGTCCTCCCGGTAGCACATGAAGTTCTTGACGGTGAGCTTGAGCGGAATCATCGCCCTATTTTATTTGGATTGTGGGCGGAGCACAATGATGGATGCTGAGGTGAAGGTCCGGCGGAGAGGGTATGGATTTAGGATCCACAGGGGAAAGTGGAAGCTGTATATGGGATTTCGTGCGAGCAGGGCGACTGCTTGTCCTGACCACCGTTCAGTTGAAACCAAGCAGTGCCTATTGACGCCAGTTCCAATTGTCGGACGATTCGGTAGATAGCTGCTCCAGCTTCCTGCCGCCCCTATAAGCCCGCCCTGTCGCGGACCGCCGCTTACGACTCTAAGGGGCGGCAGCAAACCGTATGATATGTCTTTCGTTATGCCTTCCAAGGCCCCGAATACGTCAGCACTTGCGCGTTTCCAATCAATCTGGCTTACCGGAGGTGCTGGTGGATGAACGCGGTCATCCGTTCCAACGCCTCCTTGGCAATTGGCAAGGAGAGATCCTTCAGCACGCCTGCGCCCTCGTACTCGTCCCCGAAGAGGGTCACATCGATCTGGCCGCCCGCCTTGCGGTACTGTCGGATGAACTCATCCAGGTCCGGACGCGGATGCGCCGCCTCGTAGTTGCGTGCTACGCACAGCATCGGTGGCAGGGCTGTGCTCTCTCCGCGTTCCAGGATACGCGCTGGAGATCCCTCAATCATAGCCTCTTCCGTCAACCAGTACTGCTCATGCAGAGCCGGCACCCGTTCGGCCATCCCGTCAGGAGGGGTAAGGTCCTGCCGCAGGCCTTTGGCATACTGATAGCGTCCAAATGGATCGGTCAAGGGTGAAACCAGTATGGCGCAACCGACCGTTCCGTCCACCGCCGCCGCGCCTTCCGGTAGTGGCAGAGCGGCGTAGCGTGGATCGTTCGGGCGCATGCCGAGTAGCATTGACTGGTGTCCGCCGGTAGATGTGCCCATAACGCCAACGGAAGCCTGGCGGCCGTTCCACACCTCGGCCTGGGTCTTACACCAACGAATCCCATAGTTAATGTCGACTAGAGAGGCGGGATACGATGCGACGGGCGGCACGCGAAAATCGAGTGCCACTACGATTACGCCATTCTTTGCTAGCGCTTTGTTGGCCGCGTCGCCGTCCACACGATTTCCGTTCACCCAAGCCCCTCCATGTAGTTCGACCATAATCGGGAATGGTCCGGTACCACGGGGCCTAAAGAGACGGGCCAAAAGTGGCGTTTCGCCGTGTTGGAGATATTCGACGTCCTCGACGTCGACCTCATAAGATTGCGTGCTGGTAGTCATGGGAGGGTCCTTTTGCAGGTGTTTTACAGGATTTGTCTCAGCCCACGTTACAGGTCGTGGGCCTCTCGGTCAAGGTGCTGAACTGACGACGCCAAATCAGTTACCCAAAAAAAGAGAACCTCAGGCGCAAGATTCAGAGGGGTTCTTTCGGGTTGGTGAATTGATTATCGGCAAGGAATGCCGGGACTATTTGATGGAATCACGGGAAGCGTCCGGCGGATCGAAGTACGGCACAGGGACGTCGCCGCGCAGCAGCCTGAAAACCAGCGGCACCCGCCTGTCGTGGCCCGGCGACAGCGGCGGCAGGTCATTCTCGGCAAAGAAGCCGATGTCCGTGGTCTCGGGCGGGGAGTGCGTCGGATTGCCGTCCGGGGCGACCACCAGGAACGTGGCGATGTAGATCTGAGCCATGACCTGGTCCCGCCAACGCAGCGAATCAAAAAAACCCAGCAGCCGGGTAACCTCCCCGGTGATGCCGGCCTCCTCCTCCAGCTCCCGCTGGGCCGTGCGGGAAATGCTCTCGCCAACGTCGGTGTAGCCGCCGGGCATGGCCCACAGGCCGTTGTCGCCCCGCCTGATGAGCAGCATCTTGCCGTCGCGCATCACCACTGCCTCGGCCCCGCAGTTGGGGCTGACGTGGGCCAGGTTGTCGCGGTATATTTCCAATACCTCGTCGGCTTCGCGCCCGTCGGCCGCGCTCACCAGCCGGGCGCTCAGGGACAGCAGACGCTCGTACCGCTCCCGGTCATACGCCGCCTCCGTAAACCGCAAGCCCATATCAGCGATGGTCCGCAGCTCGTCCGCGATGGCGTAGAGGGGATTGGGGGTGGGCATTAGCTAACGGCACCATTCATTCGGATTGAAAAAGCCGCACGCCAAATTCGCTGCTAATTACCTCGTGGTAATAC
>JACZVF010000315.1 GCA_022572805.1 Chloroflexota bacterium | reverse complement strand
ATGCCGCCCTACGTCAGCGACCCTGCCGCTGCGCCGGGGTCGTGTGCCGCCCACTTGCCCGCCTCCACCGCCGTCAAGAAGTCCAGCACCGTGCGGTTGAACAGGTCGGGCTCCTCCAGATTGATGGGATGGCCCGACTGCGGAAATATCACAAGGCCGGAGCTGGGGATGCAGCGTTTCATGAAGACGCTCGGCTCGATGCAGGCGTCGTCCTCGTCGCCAAGCATGATCAGCGTGGGCACCTGCAATGCCTTCATCTGCTCCTCCAGCGCGAACACCGGCGGACGCCCTCCCTGGACGCCTCTGAAAGTCAACGCGGAGCCAATGGGCGAGTGCTCGGCAAGCTGGTCGGAGAACTCCCGCCAACCCTTGGGGTCCTTACGCATTAGCTGGACCCGCGCCGGGCCTCTGGCGTACTCTCGCATCGCCTCCATGCCGCCCTCCTCCATGCGCCGGGCAAATTCAGTTACCGTCTTGCGAAAAGCGGCGGGGTCGTTGGAGCCCGTGCCCGCCGCCGCCACGACCAGCGATTTCGCCATGTGCGGGTACTTGATGCCGAAGTTCAGCGCCAGCGTGCCGCCCATCGAAAGCCCCGCGATGTGGGCCTCGGAAATACCCAGGGCGTCCAACACGCCCTTCATGTCGTCTACGGCGTTGTCCTGGGTGTAAACGGACCCGTCGGTTGGGACCTCCGACGGCGGGTAGCCACGGGCGTTGTACGTTATGACGCGGTATCGCCGCGAGAAAAAGCGCACCTGCGGCTCCCAAGACCGGTAGTCCCCGGCAAACTCGTGCCCCCAGATGAGGGGATAGCCATCACCGTGGGACTCGTAGTAAAGCGTCACTCCGTTTGCCTGTAACTCGGGCATAATGCCTCCCCGCCTACTAAATGAAAACGACTCCGCCAGACCGGGCAAGTATAGAATCTGGCGTTACCAGTGGCAACCGAAGCCTTGGACAAGCCCTATATGCGACACTATAATGAATAAATCCGGATTGTCCGACGAAATACTTACGGTATTGAAGAAGAGACCATTGGCGAAAGTAAGGGTAATGTACTGGAAGGAGATTCCGGTGCAGGTCCAGGCGCAGGACGCTGACGGCGACAACACCGTGTCCAAGCCCCTGGACGGGCGTTTCCAGCAGGGTGTCGACGCCATTTCCATGTTCGATGGCAGCAGCGGGACCGACGACTACCTGGACGGCTGGGACTGGGGCGAATTCCAGGTGGTAGAGGGCAGCCCCCAGGAGGCAGCCGCGCAAGTCGCGGCACGATACGAACAACGCTTCCCGCCGGATTTCGTGGCCCGGATTCGCGGCCTGCATCGCGATGGAACGCGGGACCCGCTGCCAGGCGCGGTGGACCACTGGCTCGATGAAGCCGAGCCTACTCTAGACAACGGAGCTGGTTAATGACGCAAACCGAAGCCCCCGCGCTGACAATTCTGGAGCGTCTTGCCAGGGGCGACGTGCTCATATCCGACGGCGCGACCGGCACCTACCTGCAGCAGCACGGCCTGGGCGATGGGGACCCCGAGGAGTGGAACGTCACGCACCCGGATGTCGTGCAGGAGATGGCCGGGGCCTACTTCTGCGCCGGGTCCGACATGGTGCTTACCAATACCTTCGGTTGCACGTCGTTGCGCCAGGCCCACTACGGTTTCCAGGATAGGATTAACGAGTTCAACGTGTTAGCGGCGCAGCACGCCCGCAGCCAGGCCCCGGAAGGCCGTTTCGTCGTCGGCTCCGTGGGCCCCACGGGTGAGGTCATCGACGACCCTTTGAAGGACGAGCCTGTGTCCGATGAGCAAGTCTACGAGGCGTTCAAAGAGCAGATCGTAGCCCTGGCCAAGGGCGGCGTAGATGCTGTGAACATCGAGACGATGATCGACGTCCGCGAGGCGAAGCTGGCCATCAAGGCGGCCAGGGACCACACCGACCTCATCATCAGCACCACCATGTTCTTCGACAAGGGCCCGCGAGGCTTCTTCACGATGATGGGCACGCCTCCGGATGTGGCCATGCGAGAGTTGCACGAGGCCGGCGCAGACATCGTGGGCG
>JACZVF010000008.1 GCA_022572805.1 Chloroflexota bacterium | reverse complement strand
AAGGCATCGGTATACCAGATGACGAGATTGACAAGATATTCGATAAGTTCTATCGGGTGATAACGCAGAGGGGACGTGGCAGGCCGGGCTCCGGTCTGGGGCTTGCCATATGCAGGTCAATCATCATGGCGCATGAAGGCAACATCTGGGTGGAAAGCAAGCCTGGCGTGGGTTCGACTTTTCGTTTCAGCCTTCCAGCGTCCATTGTGAGTGTGGGAGTATGAGCGGCACATCGAAAATACTAATTGTGGACGATGATACCAAGCTGCTGGCATTCGTGGCCCGTCAGCTAAGGGCGGAAGGCTACACTGTGGAATCGGCTATGGATGGGCAGGAGTGCCTCGACAAGGCCGCCGAGTGGAGTCCCAACCTGATTGTGCTGGACCTGTCCATGCCAGTCATGGACGGAATCGAAGCCCTGGCCCGTCTGAGGGAGTGGTACGAAGGCTCAATAATCATCCTTTCAGCCACCGACGAGGAGACAAAAAAGGTACAGGCCCTGGACCTTGGCGCTGACGATTACCTGACCAAGCCATTCGGCATCCAGGAGCTTATGGCCAGGGTGCGCTCGGCTTTGCGCAGGATTGCGCAGGCCACAGGCGGCGCCAACAGGGACGAGGCCGTGGTGCAGGCCGGCGATGTCAACATTGATCTGGCGCACCGCATCGTTCTCAGGGGTGGGAGCGAGGTATCACTGACCCGCACCGAGTACGATCTGCTCCGATTTCTGACCATAAACGCCGGCAAGGTTCTTACCCACAGAGAGCTGTTGCGCGAGGTGTGGGGGCCTGAGTACGGCGAGGAGACGGAGTACCTGCGGACGTTCATTAAACAGCTCAGGCGGAAGCTGGAGACAAACCCGTCACGCCCTCAGTTAATACTCACGCAGCCCGGCATGGGCTACCGACTTTCCGTTTAAGTCGGGCATTCTTCACAATTTCCTCACAGGCGCCTCTGCATCTTCACGCCATATTCACCTATCTTAAGGGAATATCCATTAATGCTTGTTGAAGGGTATCCCTGGTGAATTGCAGGGGCGGATTGGAAGATTAGCGCGATGTCGATACTCGTTGTTGAAGACGACACCTCCGTGAATAGGGCGATACAGACTGCCTTAACCGCCAGTGGCTACTGTGTGAAATCCGCGGAAACCTGCGCCGAGGGCTTCAGCCTTGCATCCAGAAGGACTCCCTCCTTGTTGGTGCTGGACCTGGAGTTGCCGGACGGCACTGGGTGGGGACTTCTCAACGACATTCGGAGCGCTTCGCCCCGGAAGGAGTCCGAAGAGCTAAAGGTCATCGTCATATCCTCCACCCGGGTTACACGGGCCCAGCTTCGAGACAATCGCATAGCCAGGTTTCTTGCCAAGCCCTTCGACATGGGGTATCTCGTGGAAACCGTATCCGAAGTCCTTGCATTGCCATAATAGCCCGTGGCCAAAGACATACTGCCGCGGTTACTTACAACCAAACACCTTCCACGTCGCGCCTTGGCCGATGGTTTCGTGCTATATTTCTCTTGACCGACCAGTCAAAGGAGTGCGAGCAAACCATTGGTTGAAACCCCAGGCCCCGCACCAAGCCCAGAGAGATTAAAGCAGTACCGCCGTTACCTGCAGGCAGAGTTGGAGGCTGCGGCGATGTATCGCGCCATGGCGGAGGTGGAACCCGATGCTGCCAAGGCCGAGCTTTTCACCAAGCTGGTGGAAGCTGAGATGCGGCACGCCTCTCGTTGGGCCGAGAAGCTGGGCATGGACCCCTCGAAACTGCAGCCGTCCGGAGGCGGCCTCAAGCTGGCCCTGTATAGAAGGGGCGCAAGCCTGTTCGGAACCTCCAGATTGGTGCCATTACTGCTTCGTGGCGAGGCCAAGGATGTCGCGGCCTACGCATCAGACCCTGAAGCCAAAGACTTCGCCGCCGAAGAGCGAAGACACGCCATGGCGCTGCGCCAGATGGCAGACGGTGTGGACCCCATGGAGGCCCTTCGCGGCGAGCGGTGGCATAGATTCACCGGTGGCGGCGGAAACCTTCGGGCGGCTGTGCTGGGCGTTAACGACGGGCTGGTGTCCAACTTCAGCCTGGTGATGGGTGTGGCCGGCGGTGTGGCCGGCGTCACGGACCCGGCCGGATTCGTTCTGCTGGCCGGTGTTGCAGGCCTTCTTGCCGGAGCTTTCTCCATGGCGGCGGGTGAGTACATATCGGTGCGTTCCCAGCGAGATATATACGAGTATCAGATTGGCATTGAGGCAGGGGAGCTGGAGGAGTTTCCCGAAGAGGAGGAGGAGGAGTTGGTGCTCATCTACCAGGCGAAGGGCCTGTCGGAAGAGGAGGCCAAAGGTGTTGCGGCACGCATCATGTCCAACCCGGACGTGGCGTTGGACACCATGGTGCGCGAAGAGCTGGGATTGGACCCGAATGACCTGGGCTCCCCTTCGGGCGCGGCGATGAGTTCATTCGCGGCGTTCGTCGTCGGAGCCGTCGTTCCGATATTTCCCTACCTGATTAATCTGGGCGCTTCCGCCTTCATCTTGAGCGCCGCCTTCAGCGTAGTGGCATTGGCCCTGGTAGGTGGCACCCTGGCCCTGGCGTCGGGCAAGAGCGTGTATTACGGCGCGCTGAGAATGCTTGTTGTCGGGGGAGCGGCGGCAGCCGTCACTTACGGCATCGGCAGAGCCATAGGCGTAGCCATAGCGGGATAGTCCGCGGCATTCCGGTCCTGCGCGGGCTGCCGAATGAGATCTCACGTAGCCGGCGATAACGGAGCTAGTCTGGTGAAGTCCACATTTAGTCTGGGAAAGATAGCCGGCATCGAGATCGGCATCCATTACAGCTGGTTTTTTATATTAGCGCTGATAACATTCAGCCTTGCCAACAGCTTCTTTCCCACTGCAAACCCCGCCTGGTCCGCAGCCGCCCGCTGGTCCCTGGGACTTACATCCGCGTTGCTGCTCTTCGTGTCCGTGTTGATCCACGAACTGGCACACTCGGTGGTGGCAAAGTCCAAAGGTTTTCCCGTGGAAGGCATAACGCTTTTCCTGCTGGGGGGAGTCAGCAACCTGCAGGCGGAGGCGCGCCGGGCCAAGGACGAGTTCATCATCTCGGCTGTTGGGCCTGCCACCAGCCTGGCGCTGGGGGTATTGTTCCTCTTGGTGTTAGTCCTGATTGGTGGCGATCCCCTGGCGTCCACGCCGTTGCAATCAGGAGTGCGTGCGCTGAGTCCTTTGCACGCCATATTGGGTTACCTCTGGTTCATCAACCTTCTTCTGGCGTTCTTCAATATGGTGCCCGCATTTCCGCTGGATGGCGGCAGGGTACTGCGCTCCATAATATGGGCCTTCTCCGGAAACTTCGCCACTGCAACTAAGATTTCCGCCCGTTCCGGTCAGGCCGTTGGATTCATGATGATCGCCTTCGGGGTGTACCAGGTGATTTTGGGCAACCTGGGCGGCCTGTGGTTTGCCCTGATAGGGTGGTTCCTCCAGTCGGCGGCGGGCGCGAGCCTGCGCGAGATGGAGGTCGACGCCGTGATGAAGGGCGTGCATGTTCGGGACGTGATGCGCCCGTCGCTGGCCTCGGTGGACCCCGGCATGTCGGTGTTCGATGTTGTTTACGACCACCTTATGCAGGACGGCGTCCGGGCAATGCCGGTTTGTGAGGGGGACCGCCTGGCGGGCATCATTTCGTTGACGGATGTGAAAAAAGTCCACAGGGATAGCTGGCCTGCAACGCCGGTGAGAGAGATAATGACAGCCATTCCAGTGCATTCCGTAGAGCCACATGAGGACCTTTCGGATGCCCTGGGACTGCTGGCTGAACACTCCATTCACCAGTCGCCCGTGCTGTACGAGGGACGCCTGATAGGCATGATTAACAGGGCCGACATCATCGAGTACCTGCATCGCCGCAAGGAGCTGGGCATTGGCTCGCGGAATGCCTAGCTTTCGTATTCGGCGCTCCCTAGGCCTTAATTGAACGTAGTCCTGCAAAGCCTGCTGCTGGGCGTGTTGGCCGCACTCGGCTGGGGCATAGCCGATTTTGTGGCCGCGGTGGTCTCCAAGCGGTTGGGCATACTTCGGACCATCGTCGGTGTGCACCTGGTGTCAATTCCTGTCGCGGCCGTCTATTTCTTCGCCGTGTCGGACATTTCGATAGTTAGCCTCACCCACTGGGCGGTGCTGCTCCTCATATCGGCGGTGAGTTTCATAGTCTACATCGTGTTTTACAAGGCGTTGCAGGTGGGTCCCGTGGCGGTGGTGAGTCCAATTGTGTCGGCATATGCAGTCGTCGTTATCGTCCTGGCGTTCATATTTACGGGTGAGCGCCTCAGCGTGATGCAGGGTGTGGCGGTGTCGGCAAGCGTTGGAGGAATCGTGCTGGCGTCGGTGAGCCTCAGGTCTGGCATGCGGCTGAGGGAGGTCGTCGGGTTTGGCGCGTTGTTGGGATTTGTAGCCATGGTCGGCATAGGCGTGTGGCAGTTCGGCGTGGGCATCCTATCACGGGATATCGGTTGGTTTCTGCCGATATTCCTGGGCCGGGTGATTACGTTTGGCATGTTTGTTCCGCTAGTGGCTGTCCGCCGGGAATGGCCGTGGCAAAGATTGTCAGCGCCGTTGCTGGTTGGCGTCGTAGTGGTTGGCATCACGGAGACCGGCGGGCTTTTCGCCTTCGCCAGGGGGGCCGAGATTGGCGTGATTTCCATAGTCGCGGCGGCATCGATAACGTATCCCATCATCCCGATACTTGGCGGCCTGATCGTCTTCAAAGAGGAGCTGGGCTTCACTCAGTACGTCGGCCTGGCCGTGGCGTTGGCTGCGCTGCTGGTGCTGGCCCTGAGCTCCTGAACGCGCCCCGACCGGTGAGTGCCGGATTCGGTGCTATACTCTGGCGGTTAAAGTGAAACCGTAATCAGCGAGGTAAGCTATGGGCCTTGACGGCAAGGTATGCATCATAACCGGCGGCGGGAGCGGCATCGGACGCAGCACGGCTCTGATGATGGCCGAGGCGGGCGCGAAGGTCGTTCTGGTCGGACGCACCGCTTCCAAGGTGGAGCAGGTGCAAAAGGAAATAGAGTCGGCGGGCGGCACAGCCACGGCATCATCCCTGGATGTGGCGGACCGAGAAGCCGGTCTTCAGCTGGCCAAGGACGTGTTGGCGGAGTTTGGCCAGGTGGACGTCCTGCTCAACAACGCGGGGCACAGCTCCAAGCATCGGATGTTGATGACCACTACGCCGGAGGAGCTGCGCAGCGTTATAGACTCCAACCTCATCGGGACGATCTACCTTAGCCAGGCGGTCATGCCCAGCATGCTGGAGCGCGGCGAGGGAACGATAATTAACGTTTCTTCGCTGGCCGGCGTCACCCCGGGCCTGCTGGCGGGCATGGCGTACGGTGCGGCAAAGGCCGCGGTCATAAACTTCACGAGCTTTCTAAACGCCGAGTTCAAGAACACCGGCGTTCGCGCCAGTGTCGTGATCCCCGGCGAGGTCGACACGCCCATTCTGGACGGCCGTCCAGTCAATCCCTCCAGGGATGCGAGGGACACCATGGTCACGCCGGAAGACGCGGCAGAGGCGATTACGCTAATCGCCGGCCTTCCGCAGAGGACCTGCATTCCCGAGCTCGTTATCAGGCCTACTTACATGCGTGACACGTCGGCGGAGGTAGGCATTCTTTAGGGACTTGCTCCTGTGGCGCCCGACGTTATGGGACTGGCAATACTGGCAATAAGAGAGGCGCCCGGGAAGGTTGCCTCTCTTTTTCTTGCAGCGTTTCTCAGTTAAATCCGCAGCCGGGCTGTCGGCAAAGTATGGAGTGTGCCAGGGCTGCATCATGTTTGAATAGAAATCCACGAGGCCATTAGTAACAGCATAAGCCCTTGCAGGAGGGAAGGATGCTACTTGCTAAAGGACGTGTGGATTTGAGATTCGCAGCAATTATCGGTCTGGTGGGCTTGCTGATTCTGGCAATCGCCTGCGGCAACAACCCGGCGCCGGGTCCGGTTATCGATGAGGCCGCGCCCGTGCCGCCCGCCAAGGCTGCACCGGCCAATACGCTTGCGCCGCCTGCTAAGCCTGAGGCGGCTGCAGCGCCAGTGCCGCCTGCTAAACCTGAGGCGGCTGTAGCGCCAGTGCCGCCTGCCAAGCCTGAGGCGGCCGACACATACAGCATATACAACATGGGTATCTTCCAGGAGCCCAGCACTCGAAATTACTGGAATTACTTTGGTGGTACCGGAGGAGACGTGTGGACCGCATACGTTCTGGACGGCATAGCGACCACTCTATACGACTACTCCCACCAGCGTTTCGACTGGGTGCCCTTGCTGGCTGACGGCTTCCCGTCGCCGCTGATAAAAGAGACCATCGGGGGCGAGCAGTACTGGACCGCCGAGGTCAAGCTGAAGAAAAACGCCTACTGGAGCGATGGCGAGCAGATAACAGCAGCAGACTTCGTATTCGTCGTGGACACTGCGCTGGACATGGAGCTGGGCAACAACTTCTACGGCGTGATTGACCCCGACTTTCTCAGTCACGTGGAGGCCGTGTCGCCCCACGTGGTCAAGGTGTATTTCTACGCGGAGGACCCGGACGGTGAACCCCTCAGCCCGGGTATGAGCGTCTGGCAATTCGGCCTGGGATTCGCACCCATTCTGCCGGAGCATTACTGGGGTCCAGTGGTAGCCCAGGCCAAGCAGGCCGGGGACATCGCATCCCAGCAGGAGGCCCTGTTCTCTCATATCCCGGAAAACGAGCCCACGGCCAACGGATTCGTGTCCAAGCGGTGGGAGGCGTCGGCATTCGTGGAGAACGTGAAGGCCAAAAACTGGTGGCGTGAAGGGACCAAGGTCTTCCTCTACGAAAACGGCGCCTACCGAGAGGACGATCCCAGCGATCTTTACGACGTAACGTACTACGGGGACGCTGTCGGTCCGATCTCGCTGGAGATTGAGATAGGGCCTCACGTGGACAGCGAGATTTTCAACGTGTACAGCAGCCAGGACGCCGCAATCCTGGCGTTACAGGCGGGCGAAATTGATTACGTGTTCAACCCCCTGGGCCTGGAGCGGGGTCTGCAAAACAAGATCAAATCTGCGGCGGACCTGGAAATAGTCTCCAATCCCGCCAACAAGGTCCGTTACCTGGGCTTCAACACCCGCAAAGAGCCCTTCAACATAAAGGGGTTCCGCGAGGCCGTAGCCACGCTGATAGACAAGGAGTTCGTGACCGGCACGCTCCTTCAGGGGTCTGCGTTCCCCGCCTACAGCATGGTGCCGGAGGGCAATGGCGCCTGGCACAACCCTGACGTCGCCAGGATAGGCGAGGGGCTAAACAGGACTGAACGCCTCGAGCAGGCGGTCGCGCTTCTGAAGCGCGCTGGTTTCACCTACGATGTCGAGCCGCAAATGAGCGAGGACGGCAACTACGTGGAAGTTGCCGGCGAAGGCCTGAGGATGCCCAGCGGACAGCTAATGCCCGAGTTGGAAATCCTGGCGCCAAGCTCCGGCTACGACCCCATGAGGTCCACCTTTGCCATCTGGATTGAGCGGTGGTTGAACGACGCCGGCATTCCCACCAAAGCCAAGTTAACAGGCTTCGGCGTCATCGTCGACACGCTGTTTAGCGAGAACGTGGAAAGCGACCTTGACATGTGGATCATGGGATGGAGCCTGAGCCTATTCCCAGATTACATGGAGGCGTACTTCCACAGCCGCAACATCGAGGACGGCGTTAACTGGGGCGGGTACTCCAATCCCAAGTTCGACGCCTTGGCGAAGCAGTTCCTGAACGACGACACCATCGAGGCCTCCCGAACGCGTGTGTTGGAGATGCAGGAGTTCCTGGCCGAGGACCTGCCGTACGTGGTGCTGTTCACCCCGGAGCTTATTGACGCCTACAGGCCTACGAAGCTGCGGTTCCCATACACCAACGCCCTGGGCGGCATAGAGTTCATCAACGGCCTGCACAGGACCGTCCAGATAGATTGACCAATCCGGACAAGCGCTGAATTTCCGGAGGGCGCCTCGATTTGTCGGGGCGCCCCCGTCTCACATCTTCTACTACGCGGGCTTTCGCACAGGGCATCACGCCGGCGACAGCCAGTTTCTTCACGAGAGGTAAATGGCCGGCTACCTGACCAAACGAGCGGTGCAGATAGCAGTCACGCTATTCATATTCTTCAGCCTGGGTTTCGTGCTGATACAGTCGCAGCCGGGCAATTACTGCGATTTCCTGCTCCTCAATCCGAACATACCTCCGGACGCGAAAGAAGGCCTCGTTAGGCTGCTGGGATGCGACGACCCTATGTGGGAGCAGTACCTGAAGCATCTGAGGAACTACGCCACGGGCGATTTCGGGGTATCGTTCGGTCTTTACCCTCGTTCGGTCATCAGCGTTATCGCGGAGCGGCTTCCCAGGACGATAATGCTATTCGTCACGGCTTCGGTCATTTCATTTTACCTGGGCTTCGCCATGGGCAAGATGATAGCCTGGAGGCGTGGAAGTGTGACCGAATACGCCGCCACCGTGGGCGGGGTGTCCCTCTTCACCATCTTCACCCCCTGGTTCGCGTTGATGATGCTGTGGTTCTTCGGGCTGACTCTGCGCTGGTTCCCCATCGGTAAATTTTTGGACCCGGTGCTGTGGCGAGACGCGCCCGTGGACGGCAATTACGTCTTTACCAGGATGCTGTGGAGCGTCAGCGCGGTATTCGTCGTATTACTGGTCACGAAGTTAGCCGCTGCCAGGTTCCCATCGTTGCGCCGACGCTGGGTGACGCCGGCGGCGATAGCTCTATCGCTGTCAATCATTGCCGTGACCTGGAACTCCGCGGGACTGGGTTACCTGGCCGTGGATATCATCAGGCACATGGCCCTGCCCGTCGCCACGCTTACTCTGATTTCCTTTGCGGGCACAATGCTGCTCACCCGCAATTGCATGCTGGAGACGATGCGGGAGGACTACGTTCTGACCGCGCGCGCGAAAGGTCTATCGCAGAAGCAGGTGCGCGACAGGCACGTCGCCCGAAACGCAATGCTTCCTGTTGTGACCAGCTTTTTGTTCTCGCTGACCTTCGCCATAGACGGCGGCGTGATAATCGAGACCGTGTTCTCCTGGCCGGGCATGGGGCAGACGTTGGTGAACGCGGTAAGGCAGGAAGACATACCCCTCGCCCTGGGGGCCTTCGTCTTCACGGGGCTGCTGGTCGTGGCCGCGCATCTTGTGGCTGACCTTTTTAACATGTATCTCGATCCCAGGCTCAGGCACAACTAATGGCAGAGCAGATCCTTCCGGCGGCAGCCGACACCCCACTCTGGCGAATACGGCTACGTCTCCTCGATGACAAGGTGCGGTCCAACTGGGCGCTGTTCGTGCAGACGAAAATAGGCCTGATTGGCCTGGGAATCATCGTATTTTACCTGCTTTTGGTGGTTGCCTACCCGGTGCTGATGAACACTGTGTGGTCTCCCGCTGTCTACGATCCGGTGATTGGCTTCGACCATAGTCAGACCAGCCAGCCAGCCCCGCCCAGTATCAAACATCCGTTGGGAACCGACCCGTTGGGCCGGGACGTGCTGAGCCAGCTGATGGCAAGCACTCGTTCCGAGTTCATGTTGGGCGTGTTCGCGGCGCTGGTCACGGTGATTGTGGCGACCTCAGTGGGGGCTGTATCCGCCTACTTCGGGGGAGCCATAGACATGCTTTTCATGCGCCTGGCCGATCTCATGATAATGATGCCGATCATCTCGCTGCTGGTAGTCCTGGGCGGATTCCATAACATCGGACTGCTGGAGCTGGGCCTGGTTATCGGTGTGCTCAGCGGATTTGGCACGGCTGCCGTGGTGGTGAAGTCGCAGGCGCTGGGTGTGAAGGTCAATCCATACGTCGAAGCCGCGCGATCGGCCGGCGGGAGCCACTTTCATATCATCACGAAGCATATTGTGCCCAGCCTGCTCCCGCTCTCCTTTCTCTACATGATGTTCACCGTGACAGCGGCGATATTCTCCGAGGCCACGCTTTCCTACCTTGGGCTGCTGGACACCCGCACCAGTTGGGGCCTGATGATTCGGACCACTCAAAGCGCCGGATACCTTCTGCAATTAAGAGATTTCTGGTGGCTGATTCTGCCCCCCAGCCTGTCCATTACCTTGCTGTGTTCGGCCTTCTACCTGGTGGGCCGCGGGTTGGATGAGGTCGTGAACCCAAGGCTGCGACGCCTGTGAGCCGGCCACTTCTGGAAGTCCGAGACCTTACGTTGCGGTATGAGACCACGCAGGGCGGCTTCAACGCAGTCGAATCGGTGTCTTTCTCGTTGGACCGGGGGCAGTCGTTAGGACTGGTGGGGGAGTCCGGTGGCGGCAAGACGTCGTTGGGTCTTGCGCTAATGAAGCTGCTGCCAGACAACGGTCGATTGACCAGCGGACAGATAATGCTGGACGGCGTTGACCTGTTTCCGCTGACAGATGACCAGATGCGCCCCTATCGCTGGAACAGGATTTCCATGGTTTTCCAGGCCGCAATGAACTCCCTGAATCCCGTGTACAGGGTGGGAGACCAGATCGCGGAGGCGATAGAGGCACACCAGCGTATCTCGCACCGTCAGGCTATGGTCATGGTAGCCGACCTGTTCGATCTGATGGGCCTGGAACGCGATTTCGTGAACAGGTACCCGCATGAGTACAGCGGGGGTATGAAGCAGAGGGCCGTCATCGCCATGGCGTTGGCCTGCGAGCCCGACCTGATTATCGCCGATGAGCCTACGACGGCGCTGGACGTGATAACCCAGGACCGCATTTTACGACAGCTCCGAACGCTGCAACGGCAGCTCAACATGGCCATGATTTACGTGACGCACGACATAGGCGTCGTCGCCGAGGTTACGGACTACCTGGGCGTTATGTACGCGGGGCGCCTGGTGGAGCTGGGCAAGACCTCTGAAGTATTGAGCAGGCCCCGACATCCGTACACGGCCGCGCTGATATCGTCCTTTCCCAGCGTTACGGGCGAAAGGCGAGAGCCTGTCGCACTGGAGGGTGAGCCGCCCGACCTTACCATGGAGTCCGAGGGCTGCAGGTTCGCCGGCCGCTGCGCTTATTCCACCGAGGTGTGCGCGACGATAGAGCCGACACTGGTGGACCACCTGGGGCATCGATACGCCTGCTGGAACCCGCTGGACGGAGTCCTGGAGCACCTGGCCAGCCATGAGACCGAGCGCACAATCATAGAAAGTGGCGAAGTGCCGGCGAGGTAACTTGGCACAATGTCAATATGGTAGATGCCGCACCACAACAGGCGATACCCGACGCCAAAGAAGCCCCCTTCTCACCGCTGCTGGAATTGGTGGGGGTCTCCAAGCTTTTCGCCTTTTCGGGCGGATTCCTTCGCAGGCGAAAGACCTTCCTGCATGCCGTCGATGACGTATCTTTGAAAATACCACGCGGAGGGAGCCTGGGCCTGGTTGGGGAGTCGGGCTGCGGAAAAACGACCCTGGCGAGGCTGGTCTTGCGGCTGCTGGAACCCTCGTCCGGGACCATAACCTTTCACGATTTGGATAAAGGCCCGGTCGACATCGCCACGCTTAAAGGCAGGCAACTTAAAGCCTTTCGGTTGCAGGCGCAGATGGTCTTCCAGGACCCGTATCAGTCTATAAATCCCCGCTTCACGGTGTACGACGCGGTAGCGGAGCCGATGGCCGTGCAGGGGATAGGCAACGTGGTAGAGCGCCGCGACCGCGTGTCCGAGATGCTGGAACTTGTGGGAATGTCTCCGGCAGCCGGGTTTCTGTTCAGGTACCCGCACCAGCTTTCAGGAGGGCAAAGACAGCGGGTAGCCATAGCGCGGGCGCTGGTATTGGGGCCGTCACTGGTCGTCGCCGACGAGCCCACCTCCATGCTGGACGTGTCTGTGCGCGCCGGCGTGATGAAGCTGATGAACGACCTGCGCCGCGAACTGGGTATCGGTTACCTGTACATTACCCACGATCTGGCCACCGCCCGGTACATGTGCGACCGCATCGCCGTGATGTACATGGGAAAGATAGTCGAGGTTGGCGACACCGAGGAGCTTCTGCGCGACCCCAAGCACCCGTACACCAAGGCGCTCCTGTCCGCTGTGCCGGTGCCTGACCCCTCACACCGAAGGCCGCCCGTAGAGATAAAGGGCACGTTGACTGCGCCTGTGGACCCGCTCGACAGGTGCCGGTTCTACGACCGCTGCCCGATGGCCATTGATTTCTGCAAAGCGGCGCCCCATCCCGAATTGGAGTCGAAGGGTGACGGCCGTTTGGCGGCCTGTTACCGCGTTTAGCCGCCCTGGGCAGTTTCATGATATCCGCAGGCCCACACTCTAACTAAACGAAACGCAATCCTCACACATACGGCAGTTACACCCCCGTACAGATAGACTCAAGGCAGATAGACCCTTGCTGAAAGTGTTATTCTTCTCCGGCAGACTCAGGCGGTTATCACCGCTAAATTACTGGGAGGAGGATGACAATGCAGCAGCAACAGCCGCCATACGCGGTCGCATTGCAGGAAAACGACCCCAAGCTGGCTGAGTTCATAGGCTCAGGCCGAGAGATGATTCTGGCTGACGGTGCGCTTTCCGCCAAGGTCAAGACGTTGATGACCATGCTTTGCGATGCGCTTCTTGCGCACGCCGACGGGGTCGCGGCAATTTCAGACAGAGCCAGGGCATTGGGCGCCACCGAAGAGGAGATCGCCGAAACGATTCGGGTGGCCTTCTGGATGGGTGGTCTTCCCGCGCTGGTCACGGGCGTGAACGCCTTCAAGAAAAGCTAAGGCGACGCGCTCATAATTAGTGGGATACCTGGCAGGTCTGGGAATGGTTGATGATGGCATTGGGTTGGGTGGTTCCCAGACCTGCCGGGAATTTTTGAATAAACGGCAGGACGGCATATTGAGGGCAGGACAAGGTTCTTAGCCGGTTTGGACACCGGAGCTATTGGCCAATGGTTTACGAATAAGGCCCCTCTGATATCTGCTCTTCTCTATCGCCTTTCCACGGCCTCCGGATTCACACATGAAGGCATCGGATTTCCCTCAAGCGCGGCCATGATGTTGGCTGCCGCCATCTGCCCCATCTTCCTTATCGTGGCCGAGCTCGCGCTGGCGATGTGCGGTGATATCAGCACGTTGGGCAGCGTCAACAGCGGGTCGTCGAGGCCGATGGGCTCCGGGTCGGTGACATCCAGCGCAGCCCCGGCGATGGACTTGTTGGCCACCGCTTCGTAGAGGGCTTTTGGGTCCACGGTGCGCCCCCTCGTCGTGTTGATGAGAAACGAGGTCGGCTTCATCAGGCCAAGCTCCCGCGAGCTAACCATGTACTCCGTTTCGACGGTCAGCGGCATGTGCAATGACACGTAGTCCGCCTCCTTGAAGATGGCATCCATATCCGGCCGCCACTCGATGCCAAGGCTCTCCTCGAGCTCCGGTTTGCGCGTTCGGGAGTAGTAGATAATCTTCATGTTGAAGGCCGTGGCTCTCCGGGCAACAGCCGTGCCGATGAGTCCCATGCCGATGATGCCCAGCGTGGCGTCGTAAACGTCTGTGCCGACGTAGGGAATCTGGTCGAAGACCTTCCATGCGCCCGCTCGTATCTGCCTATCCCCATAAGCGATGTTGCGGGCCAACGAGAGCATCAGGCCGAAGGTGAAATCTGCGCAGGACTCGTGAAGCACGCCAGGCGTGTTGGCCACCAGTACCCCGTGGCTGGTAGCCTCGGCGATATCGATGTTGTCCATGCCCACGGCCCGGTTGGCCACAACTCGCAGCGTCGATGTCTGCTCCAGAAGCTCCTTGTCGACGATGTCTGTTATTTCCGTAAGCATTCCGGCGCACTCGGCGGCCTTCTTCAGGAGCACGTCTCTGGGTGGCATGGAGCGTTCATCCCAGACATCAACGTCATGGTGTTCGGCCAGATACTTGATGGCCTCAGGGATAATGTGCTCACGCGTTACGAATATCTTCTCTCTGGCCATTTAACCTACCGTCCGATCAATTTACCAGCCGACGGCCAGGCCATCCCTGCGAGGGTCCGCGCCGCCTTCCAAAGTGCCGGTACCTGCGTTAAGCCGAAAACCCTGTGCGCCGCCCACGGACATGGACCAGGGCTCCAGCACGGTCACATCGTGTCCTTTTTGCTCCAACGCCTTGCGCACGTCCTGCGGAAACCGCCCCTCCATCTCTACGCTGACGCCGCCGTAATACCGGAACCGGGGCGCCTCGATAGCTTCCTGAGGGTTCATGCCGAAATCCAGCAGGTGCATCAGGAACTGCGGCGTGGTCTGCAGGATGCCCCAGCTACCGGGAGTGCCCATGCTGGCGTAGAACTGGTCGCCCCTGAAGGTATGCGTCGGAGCCACGACGAAGTCGACACGCTTGCCGGGGCCGATCCGGTTGGGACTGTCCTCCTCCAGATCGAACCAGTGGCACATGTTGTTCAGGAAGATGCCCGTGTCGCCCGGCGCGAAGCCCGAGCCGAACCCGCCACCCAGCGTCTGCGTGATGGACACCACGTTGCCGTCCCTGTCCATTACCGCGAAATGGGTGGTCATTCCGCCGTCAAATGCGTCTGGGCTGCCTGCCGCAACGGCGCCCGCAGGTACGCTGGCCGTGAAGTGCTCGCCGGAGACAGGCGCGGCCCGGTTGCGGTCGATGCGGTCCCTCTGCCGGGCGGCATAGCCATCTGATAGCAGGCCCTTCACAGGGATACGAACGAAGTCCGGGTCGCCGGCGTACTTGATCCTGTCGGTGATTGCCAATTTCATGCACTCCATCAACACGTGCAGTGTCTCCGGCGACTGGAATGCCAGGTCTTCGCCGCTATAGCCCTCCATCAGCTTCAGCGTCTGAAGTATCTGGAAGCCGGAGGAGTTGGGCGGAGTGGCGTATATCTGGAAATCGCGGTATGAGACGCTGACCGGCTCCTGCCATTCGACGCAGTAACCCGCCATGTCATCCATGGTAAGCAGACCGCCCTCCGCCTGAACGCCTTTCACCAGACGCTCAGCGATGTCGCCGGTATAGAACTCTTCGGTCCCGCCTTTGACGACGGCCCTGAAGGAGTCCGCCAACCGGGGCATGCAAAGTCTGTCGCCGGCGGATGGCGTGCTTCCGTCGGCACGAACAATGATCGATCCCGAAGAGAATTTGCGCAGTCTATTGGCGCTGTTGGCCATGGTGCGGGCGTTCAGCCTTGTAACGGGCACTCCTCCCTCCGCATACGCGATGGCCGGGCGGAACAGCCGCTCCCTGTCCATGGAACCGTGAGCCTCGTGCAACGCAAGCCACCCGGCGACGTTGCCGGGCACCAGCGGCGACATCGCGCCAGTGTCCTTGTTGTCCTTGGTGAAGAGCGTGGGGTCTGCACCTTTGGGGGCGCGGCCTGAGAAGTTCAGAGCCCGGACTCGCTTGTCGGACGCCGTGTACACCAGGGCCACGCCAATGCCGCCCATGCCTGACATGTAGGGTTCCCCGACTCCCAGCACGGCTGCCGTGGTCACAGCGGCGTCGAACGCGTTGCCGCCATCCATGAGCACCTGCAGGCCCGCAGTCGACGCCAGCGGATGTGCGGAGGCCACCATGCCGTTTACGCCCACAGCCGCAGGACGATTGGCTGCCGGATAATGGGCAGTTGAATTATCAGGGCTTCCGGCCATTGTAAATTCCCTTGCAGGTGTTGTTGACGCGGCGCATCGGCCTACAAGCTAGAGCCTGACATAGGTATTGTCAAGCCGCGAAAGGTGTATAAGGCAGTGGTTAGGGTAGGGGCACCCAGGCGATGGATACGACGCCCATCGTATCTGGGATGACCAGAATCACGTCGCCGTCGCCCTCGTCGTATGCCGGGACTATTCCAATGCCGCCGTCGGTAACGTAGGCGATGTGCGCGTCGTCCGGGGACCAACGCGGCGATGTAATGCTGCCCTCAACCAGTGCGCCCAACAGTGATCGAGGTGGGACAGAGCCCTCGACGGGCGCGGTCATAAGTCCCTGGGGCGATGCGAATACGACGGACTTCCCATTGGCGGACAGGTCAACGTTGGTGGCCGCCGGGTCGAGCACGCCGGTGGCAACGGTGCTGAATTTGGTCCCGGCGGCGTAGATGCTGCCGAAGGCCTCCCCCGGCTGCCGCACGGCGTACACGAACCGTTTGCTGTCCGGCGTCCACAGGAATCGGAATTGCCTGTTGCGCTCGATAGCCGTGCCGGCATCCAGCAGTGCAACGACGGGGTGGAAGTAGTTGGTGAAGGACACGTCGTAAGTGACCGGTTTGAGCTGGTCGTCGTACTTGCGGACCATCCCAATGTAATACTGCACGCTCAACTCATAGTGCACGAACGCCAGCTTCTTGCCATTGGGGGACAGGGCGGGGCTCCGGTCAAGGGCGCCGCCGAAGGTGTCGAACACGTCCTCGGTGCGTTCCGTGGATATGTTGTATTCAACGAAGCCCTTGAATGGCTCCGATATCAACGCAGAGCGGCCGTCGGGGGACCAGGTGAAATCTTCCGAGTCCTGTATGCGCGCGACAAGCCGGTACCGACCGAGGTTGTCTAACTCCATTACACGCCAGACCCTCACGGGAATATTGTTTATGGTCTTCTTCTCTCTGAAGGCCACCCGGAGTTTCGCCGCCGACCAGAGAGGCTCCTGAGCCGGGTCCACGTCCCTCGCAAGGAACGTCTTGTGGGAGCCATCCGCGTTTATTAGCCATAGATCGCCGTCGCCGTCGATGTACGTAAGGCTGCCTTTTACATCTTGTGGGGCCTGGGGAACCTGTGGAACTGGAAGCGGAACCTGTGTGGGCGACGGCGATGGTGTCGCTGTGGGCGTCGCCGTCGCAACTGGAGCAGGCGTATTCGTCGGAAACGGCGTGGGCGTTGCTTGTGTCGCGGTGGCGGTAGCAGGAGCGTCGGTGGGCGTGACGGTCTGGTTCGCGGCCCGGTTCGCGGTAGGTGCGGGTGGCGGTGTAGCCTCAACGACGGCCGTTGCTGTGGCCGTCGGGAGTTGTGCCGTGGCCGTTAGTGGCGCTTGTGTTGGGACAGCGGTTGGCAGCTTTTCAGGTATGGACAAGGCTGTGGGAGTGGCAGCGGGAGCAGCCCTGGCCACTACGTTTACAACTTGCGGAACGAATGGCGCAGGACTCTCGCAGCCAATGGCGAGCAAGAGAAAGGCCAATGCCGCCACGGACGGCCTTACGCCGCGAGGCATGATTAGTCCAGGTTTATCCACATATATGGGTTACACCAAAGTAAACCCGGGGTAACATGCTGTCAGGAATGCTCCGCGACCCAACTCCACATTTTCGCCGCCTTGTCGGCCTGGCCCGGCAACGATGGGTCAATTACGCAGCGGCAGCTTCGTGTGTAAGAGCCTATCACCTGCAGGTCGCTGCGGCCGGCGTCCCACCTCCAGGGTGAGCCGTCCGCCGAGGAGAAGACCTGCGCCGCCAGCTCTCTGGTCAACGGCACGGCCTTGCGGAACCTGCGGGAGTAGGGTGACCCTGCGAATACCCAGAAGCGGTCCCATAGCGTTTCGTCGCTGAGACCTCTCAGGACGTGCGCATTGGCGCCATATCGCCTCATTTCCGTTTCGGAAGGACGCCGGGTCACATCCCGTAGAACGCTTTCGATTTCCAGAAAGCCGACGAAGTAGAAGCCGTGTTGCAGGGGCAGACCATTCCCGCTTTTGTCTTTGGCGGGCTGCCGTGTAAGCCGTGCGAGAAAGAATATGAAATCTCCGGCAACCATGCGCTTTAGCGACGCCGCCCTGGGGCTTGTCTCGCAGTTGTCTCCGTACGTGAAGGTCTCGAATTCGGGGTCGTTGTGCGTTGGGAAGTCCCAAAGGCGTTTCGGAATAAAGTCCCGCAGCGACAGGCCAGGGTTGTTGAACGACGTCAGTTGGCCATAGCGCACGACATGCTCGCCCGGCAGGTCCCGGTCCTCGGGTATGGTGATGAACTCGAAGGTGCCGTCCTCGAATATGGGGCTGTTGAAGGCGTGGCTGGCGTTGGCTCCCACGTTGGCCAAAAAGATGCGCCCAGGATGGGTCATGCCTTGGTGGCTTCGGAGAGCTGGTTCAGGGCATCCTGTATCTCCTCGTGGACCTCTTTTTGCTGTTGCCGATTCGACGCGGTCTGCAGCGACGCCAGCGCTTCATGCCCACCAATGCGGCCCAGCGCCCATGCGGCGTGGCCTCGGACCAGGGGACTGTCGGACTCCAGCGCGTTCGCCAGGGCGGGGATGGCGGCGGCGTCTCCGATGTTGCCCAGGGCCACGCATACGTTTCGCTGAAGGCCCACTCGTTTGGCCCGCTTTACGGGGCTGTTGCGGAAGCGCTCCCTGAAGCCCTCGTCGTCCAACTCCAACAGGGGAATCAGCTCAGGCGCGGAGAAGTCGTGCCGCTGTTGAAAGGCAGGTTCAAGGCTTTCCGCGGCCTTCTTGTTTACCGGGCAGACATCCTGGCATATGTCGCAGCCAAAAATCCAGTCACCCACTAACGGCCGCAAATCCTTGGGAATAGGCCCCCGCAGCTCTATGGTGAGGAACGAAATGCACTTGCGATTGTCCAGCACGTACGGCGCTACTATGGCGCCGGTGGGACAGGCGTCAATGCACCGCACACAGCTTCCGCATGTCTTTTTGAGTGGAGTGTCCGGTTTCAGTTTTATGTCCGTTACAACTTGGGCCAGAAAGACCCATGAGCCGTGACTTGGCGTCAGGATGTTGGTGTTCTTGCCGAACCAGCCCAGGCCGGCCCGCTCCGCCGCCGCGCGGTCGTTCATGGGGCCGTCGTCCACGAATATCCTGGTGCGGACAGGCTCACCCAGGCGCGCCTCAAGACCGTCGCAGAACTGGCGCAGACGTTTCTTGATAACGTCGTGGTAATCGTCGCCCCAGGCGTAACGGGCGATTTTCCCTCTCGGCTCGTTGCCATCGTCGGCCGGAGGTCCTGTGTTGTAGCTTATGGCGAGGGATATCACGGACTGAGCGCCCTCCAGCAGGACCTTGGGCCTGTTGGCCCGCCGCACACGCTCCTCCGTATACCAGTGCAGGCCGTCCATCATGCCCGCCCTCACCCGCTCAATGGCGGCCCGCTCGTCGCGCAGAAAGGGCTCCGCCGTGGTGATGCCGACCAGGTCGAAACCCAACTCCGCCCCGTATTCTCGGACGATGTCTTCACGAGTGCTCATAATTTTCGCCACTTTCCGGATATCAAATCACCTGAATCAGCATTTATTATATGACAAGATAAGCATTATTCGGGTAATACCGTTGACCAACCCTAATGGCAGTCATATCATCAATTAAATATGCGGCGTCTCTAATCGATCGTGTGGGCGAACCAGTTAGGCGGCGACAATATGGGCATCCGCAATTAGCGGCTCCGCCTCTGACTCCACATAGAAGTGTCTGTGATTGCCGAAGGCGATGTAGTTGTTTTTCGCATTACTACCGAAGGCTAGCCAGGCGCACCTCATGAACATTCGTTTGGCCGGGGCGAAAGGACGTTAAGAAGGTAGTCTTGGACAGATTTCGGGTGAGCTTTATGAGGGGGTTGACCTGGAAACTACGGAGCCGTCGAAATAGATGAAACCCAGCCTTGACGTTAAAAAGGACCTTTGTTATATTTTGAAAAATCTCAGCACAAGGGGGGCAGAACTATGGTTGTACCGCAGCTAAAGCAGATTCGGCGAACCTACGGATTCGATGAGATATCCATTGCGCCTGGTGAGCTAACTGTTAACCCCGAAATGACCAACACTGATTTTTCTATCGACGGCATCTCCCTTTCCACGCCTATCCTGGCGGCCGCCATGGATGCCGTTGTCTCTCCGAAATTCGCCGGCCATATGAGTGAGCTAGGCGGCATGGCGGTCCTAAACCTGGAGGGAATCCAGGCCCGTTACGAGAACACGGAGGAGATACTGAACGAGGTTGTGACATCCCCTCAAGAGGAGGTCACCCGCCTGCTGCAAAAGCTCTATACCGAGCCTATCAAGGACCACTTGATAGCGGCTCGAGTTGAAGAGACCAAGAGGAACGGCGCCAAGTGCGCCGTTTCTGTTACCCCTGCCAGCACGAAGCGGCTCGCCCCCGTTGCCGCCGAAGCCGGCGCCGACATGATCGTCGTACAGTCCACGGTGACGACGGCCAGGCACATCTCCACCAGCCAGGTTGGATTGCGGTTCCCCGAGCTGCTGGAGATGGTGAACGTCCCCGTGCTGGTGGGCAACTGCGTCGGATTCGACGTGGCGCTGGAGCTTATGGAGACCGGCATACACGGCCTGCTGGTGGGAGTCGGCCCTGGAGCCGCCTGTACCACACGAGAGGTCACCGGAGTAGGCGTACCACAGGTGACTGCCACAATGGACTGCGCCGCGGCCCGGGACGAGTATTTCAAGCGCAGCGGCCGATACGTGCCGGTTATCACCGATGGCGGCATCCGCACCGGTGGAGACTTGTGCAAGTCCTTCGCATGCGGCGCCGATGCCGTGATGTTGGGAACGCCCCTGGCGCAGGCCAAGGAGGCCCCCGGGAAGGGTTACAACTGGGGCATGGCCAACCCCCATCCCGCGCTGCCTCGTGGGACCCGCGTCAACGTGGGCGTCAGAGGGACGCTCAAGGAGATCCTCTTCGGCCCGACGTCGCTTACCGACGGCACGCAGAACCTTATAGGCGCCCTCAGGGTGTGCATGGGCATGGTCGGCGCCCAGACGATAAAAGAGATGCACAACGCCGAGATAATCATGGCCCCATCCATCAAGACTGAGGGTAAGTTCTACCAGCTAGGCTTCGGGTAATCTTTCGGATATTCTTGAGTAAACGGCCGGCGTCTGGAAGTTGGCTGAGGGTGGAAGTTAAGATGAGGCGACCAGACCGGTCGCCTCATCTGTTTTTACAACCAGAACTCTGGGCAGACCGAGCAGGTCATCGGCGTGGGTGACCTCGGCTGTTGGGAAGGCGTCCCGCGCGAGATTCTCAGCCTCGTCCATCTGGTCCGGCGACAGCTCAACCAGCATCAGGCCGCCGGGATTCAGTTTGGCCGGAGCCTGCCTCAATAGCCTGCGGGTAACGTCCAGGCCGTCGGCGCCGCCGTCCAGGGCCCGCCTGGGCTCCCGTTGCACCTCTATGGCCAGCGTGGAGATCACGTCGGTAGGTATGTAGGGCGGGTTGGACACGATGATGTCCACCGGGCTTTGAACAGGTCCCAGCAGGTCGCCAGACCGCAAATGCACCCTATCGGACAGGTTGTGACGTTGGCAGTTGCCCCGCGCCACGCCCATGGCGTCGTCGTCCAGCTCCACCGCAAACACGGTGGCGTTGGGAAGATTGTGCGCCAGCGCGATTGCGACAGCGCCGCTACCCGTTCCCACGTCCACGATGGTTACGTCGTCTCTCCTCGACGGCGGGAGGCCCCCGGCGAATTTCAAGGCCAGCTCCACCAGAAGTTCGGTCTCCTGCCTGGGGATGAGGACGCGGTCGTCCACGGCGAATTCCAGTCCGTAAAACTCTCGATGCCCCGTCAGGTACGCCAGAGGCTCTCCCGATGCCCTCCGCGCCACCAGGGCGTCCAGAAGGGCGGTCTCGTCAGGGGATAGGCGTCGCTTCAGTTCGGCAAAGAACTGTTCGCGGCCAAAACTCAAGACGTGGCGGATGAGGACTTCCGCTTCCAACAGGGGATTGGAGGCCGGGGTTGCTGAAATGCGGTCGCCGGCGTGACGAAGGTACTCTCTGAGGTTCATGCCCTCGAATCATTTCCGCATTGGGCGTGGCCAGGATTTATTGCACGGCTTCGGCCAGCTTCTCGGCCTGCTCCTGCTGCTGTAGCTCCCGGATGAACTCGTCGATGTCTCCGTCCAGAATCCCTTCCAGGTTATAGCTGGTGTAGTTGATTCTGTGGTCGGTGACGCGGCTCTGGGGAAAGTTGAATGTGCGGATTCTCTCGGAACGGTCGCCGCTGCCAATCTGGGACCGGCGGTTCGCGGAGACCTCCTGCTGCTGACGTTCGATCTCCCGGGCCAGCAGGCGGGAGCGCAGCACCGCCATCGCCTTCTCGCGGTTCTTGAGCTGAGAGCGCTCGTCCTGACACTGGGCGGTTATGCCGGTGGGTTTATGAGTAATGCGAACGGCCGTCTCCACCTTCTGCACGTTCTGGCCGCCGTGGCCGCCGGCGCGGAAGATGTCAATTTGCAGGTCTTCAGGCCTGATTTCCACGTCCACCTCTTCAGCCTCGGGGAGCACGGCGACGGTTGCGGCGGACGTGTGAATTCGCCCGCTGGACTCGGTGACGGGGATGCGCTGGACACGGTGGCCGCCGCTCTCGAACTTCAGGCGGCTGTACGCGCCATCGCCCTTCACCTCGAAGATTATCTCTTTGATTGCCCCCAGGCCGGACTGGCTGGTTTCGATTACCTCGGTCTTCCAACCCATGCGCTGGGCGTAGCGGGTGTACATGCGGTAAAGGTCCGCCGCGAACAGGCCCGCCTCGTCGCCACCGGTGCCGGCGCGAATCTCCATGATTACGTTCTTTTCGTCGTTGGGGTCCTTGGGTATGAGTTCCACCCGAAGGTCGGTCTCCAGCTTGGCCTTGCGCTTCTCAAGGTCGACCTCTTCGTCTTTGGCGAAGGTCACCATCTCCGGGTCCGATTCCTCCCGTATCAGGGCGTGGGTTTCATCTAGCTGCTGGATGACGGCACGGTACTCCCGCGAGATCTCCACGACTTTGCGTATCGCGGCCTGCTCCTTCGCAAGGCCTTGAACGCGCGCGAAGTTAACCGACACTTCCGGGTCGGCCATTAGTTTATCTATATCGTCGTACCGGCCTTCGATTGAGACCAGTCTGTCAAGCATGGTCATGTCGGGACCTGCAAATCGCCTTTGTTATCAACGTCCAGAATATCGTCGCCTGGCTGCAATTCAGTATAACAAACGCCTCGCGGCATGTTCCTGGGATACGCGGGGCAAATTCCTCTCCTGCCATCGCCCCTCTTATTGGACCAGGTCTCAGCCTGTTGAGCTTTGGGTGAGCTTGCCGATTTCCCCGCTCAGGGCGGCAATTGGTACGCTCCGCTCGACCCCGGAGTCCATGTCGCGGAAACGCACGTTGCCCGCGGCCAGGTCTTCCTCAAGCGGAATGACGGCCACCCTGAAGCCCTTGCGGGAGGCGTAGCGTAGCTGCCTGGCCAGGCGGGCCTTCTCGAAGAATATTTCCGCCGCGATGTCGTTCGACCGCAATTGGCCGGCAATCTCTATGGCCTTGCGGTATAGCGACTCGTCCGGCGTAGTCACCAGCACCGATGCGACCGTCGCCGGGCCTGCCTGCATTATCTCGGCCCGCATCAGCTGGGAGAACAGCCTGCTGAAGCCGATGGAGATGCCCACGCCAGGTAGTGTTTTACCCACGAAGTAGCTTGCGAGGTCGTCGTAGCGCCCGCCGGAGCAGATGCTACCCAGTTGCGGGTGGTCTGTTAGCCGGGTCTCGAAAATCGTTCCGGTGTAGTAGTCCAGGCCGCGTATAATGCCCAGGTCCACCCGCAGGTTGGATTCGGGAATGCCGAAGGAGGACGCGAACTCCACTACCGTAGATAACTCGGAGACGCCCTGCTCGTAGCGCTCGCCAACGCCCGTCCTCGCCTTGAGGTTCTCCAGTAGCTCTTGCGATGAGCCTTCCGCCTGCACCAGGTCCAGAATGCCGTCGATCTTGGATTGGTCCGCGCCGCCCTTGCTAAGGTATTCGCGTACAGGGTCTGTTCCTTGCCGCTCGATCTTGTCTGCCTCGCGGAGGATATCCGCCGTCTCCCGCCCATCAAATCCGAGATACTCCAAATAGCCTGTGAGAATCTTGCGATTGCTGATGCGGATGCAAAAGTTCCCGATGTCCAGCCTGGTAAAAACCTCGGATATTACGGCTGGAATCTCGGCGTCTGCCATCAGGCTCAGCTGGCCGTCCCCCACGATATCGATGTCGCACTGGGTGAACTCACGGAATCGTCCCTGCTGAGGCCTTTCGCCGCGCCATACCTTCTGAATCTGGTAGCGTCTGAAAGGGAAAACCAAGTCGCCGTACCGCTGCGCCACGTACCTGGCCAACGGCACCGTGAGATCGAAGTGCAGGGAGTAATCGCGGGCGTCGGCAGCACTCTGTGGGTGAAGGCTGGTGAGCCGGTAAATCTGCCGTTCAGTCTCGGAGCCGCCCTTGGCCGTCAGAACGTCGTTGCGCTCCACGGAGGACGTCTCGATTGGCGAGAAGCCGTAGCGTTCGAACGAGGCCCTGATGGTATCCAGCATTCGCTGTTCCAGGATCCGTTCCGCGGGCGTCCACTCCGGGAAACCGCTAATCGGGCCTACGGCAACGCTTTCCTTCTGCTTGGCGCACATCTAACGTGGCGACTCCAATGACCTGAAATTCGACCTTCCGCGCGTCCTGTAGCCTGGGAGATAGCCCACGTGATCGTTCACGAGCAGAGGTCTGGACTGGCTATGCATCTTAACACAGGGGCTCCCGCCTAAATAATAGGGGCCTCGGCCGTAAATCGGGTACATGTTTCCAGGCCATATGGACCAAAACAGTCTCGAACGCCCTTGTATGTTTGCCACCGGCGCTTTAGGCCGATTGGTTGGTCTGGCCAAATTGATAGAGTGCCAAAGCTCGGATATAATGGACTCATACAACCGTCATACATTTCGGCATCCGTTCCGGGACGCGACGGCAATCCGATATGCAGGCTGAGAGGGGCATTTCTTGGAAACACTGCTGGCCAAAGCCAGAGAATACGTGCCCGAAGACAGTCTCCACATAATTGAAGAAGCCTACAAGTTCGCAGCTAAGGCCCACGAGGGGCAGTCGCGGCGCTCCGGCGAGCCGTTTATAGATCATCCTCTGCAGACCGCGCTTTTTCTGGCCGAACTGAAGCTAGACCCCAAAGCGCTGGCGGCCGCGCTTCTTCACGATGTGGTGGAGGACTGCGATGTTCAGTTGGATGAGATCGCTGCCAAATTCGGCGATGAAGTGGCGGCGCTGGTTGATGGCGTTACCAAGCTCACGAAGACCGAAGCCCTGGCACAGGAACTTGGCGAATCAGCGCCGTCTGAATCGGACGGCGATCTGGCAAAAGCGGCCAGCATAAGAAAGATGCTGGTGGCCATGGCGGAAGACATCCGCGTGGTGTTGATAAAACTGGCGGACCGCCTGCACAACATGCGTACTTTGGATGCCATGCCGGAGAATAGGCGAAAGGCCATCGCCCAGGAGACGCTGGACATTTACGCTCCGCTGGCCCACAGGCTCGGCATATGGGAGGTAAAGTGGCAACTGGAGGACCTCGCATTCCAGTACATCGACCCCGATTCATACAAACGCATCTCCAAAATGCTCAGCTCAAAGAGGCAGGAACGCGAGGAGTACATAGAGTCTGTCCAGGCGTCGCTGCAGCTTGATCTGGACGCCGCCGGCATAAGCGCCGAGGTTACCGGACGCCCGAAGCACATCTACAGCATTCACAGGAAGATTCAGTCCTACGCCGATAAAAACCTTGGTGTGGACGATATCCACGACCTGTTTGCGCTCAGGGTGCTGGTGAACGAGGTGCAGGACTGCTACGCAGCCCTTGGCGTGGTCCACTCCAAGTGGCGGCCTCTGCCGGGGCAATTCGACGATTACATTGCCAATCCCAAGGACAACCTGTACAAGTCCTTGCACACCAGCGTGTTGTGTGTGGAGGCCCATCCCGTCGAGATCCAGATTCGTACGCAGGAGATGCACAGGATTTCCGAATACGGTGTGGCGGCCCACTGGCTGTACAAGGAGGGCCGCAGCTCCGACGTAGACTTCGAGGAGAAGATGACCTGGCTGCGCCAGATACTGGACTGGCAGCGCGAGGTCAGCGGCGCCGAGGAGTTCGTGGAGTCTTTCAAGACGGATATCTTCCAGAACCAGGTGTTCGTATATACGCCAAAGGGGGACCTGAAGGAGTTGCCCGCGGGCGCCACCCCGCTGGACTTCGCGTACAGAATCCACACTGACATTGGCCATCGCTGTATCGGCGGCAAGGTTAACGGCAAGCTCGTGCCGCTCACCTACCAACTAAAGAACGGCGACACGGTGGAGATCATGACCAGCAGGACGGTGCGAGGGCCGAGCCTGGACTGGCTTAACCCGAACCTGGGGCATGTCAACACCTCCTCGGCACGCGCCAAGATACGGCAGTGGTTCAACAAGCAGGAGCGTCGGATAAATATTCAGCGCGGCCGGGAGATATTCCAAAGGCAGCTGCGTCGCCTCACGGTCTCCATTGCCGATGGGGATGTGGCCGGCCTGATGAAGTTCCAAAACACGGATGAGTTTCTGGCCGCCCTGGGCGGCGGCATGGTCACCGTGTCACAGGTGGTGAGCAAGCTTTCCACTCAAGAGGTCAAGCCGGAGCACGATGCGGTGATTTCGGTGCCCGTCAACAGTCCGGCGTCGGGCGTGGAAGTGTTGGGAGTAGGCGACCTGCTTACCCGTATGGCCAACTGTTGCACGCCTATCAGCGGCGATGAGATTATAGGGTATGTAACCCGTAGCAGAGGCGTGACTGTACACCAGAAGACCTGTAACAACGTCCGCGCCGAAACGGAGACGGAGCGGCTCATTCCGGTCGATTGGGGCCGTACCCAGACTCTTTACCCCGTGAGAATCAGGCTTGAGGCGTGGGATAGGGTAGGACTGCTGGGCGACATCACCTCACGCGTATCCGAAGAACGTGTTAACATAGCATCGTGCGTTTCTGAAGAGCACGGAGATGTCAGTGTGATTTCGCTTACCGTATACATCACCGGCATAGACCAATTGAACGTGCTGTTCTCCAAACTGGAAGGCGTTAGAAACGTATTTAGCGTCAGCAGGGCCAGAGATTAACTGACGATTTCGTTGGAGGTAGGGCCAAAGTTGCCTAGCGCAAAGTCACATAGAGTGTCGGAGCGAAAGCGGATACAAAACGCTCCGCTCCGCACCCGGGCAAAGTCTGAAGTAAAGAAGGCGCGTCTGCTAATGGCGGACGACAATCTGGAAGCTGCGGCTGAGGCGGTCAAGGCGGCCGTTATTGCGTTGGACAAGGCAGCTCAGAAAGGCGTGATTCACGCCAACAACGCATCCCGTCGGAAGTCTCGCATAGTGACGCAGCTCAACAAGGCTAACTCGGCACGAGAGTAATTCGGGGTTAGTCAGAGTTTAAATGGACATCTCCTTTCTTTGGGGAATTAGCAGGGAATAGGGCGGTCTCGCCGCGTTGGCATTGGGGAGTGCCGGCGTGACACCTAAATAATGCCTTGATCCTCCGGTATTATTGGATAGTTTTTCAGCACATAGGTCTTTGGGCCGTCCCCCTGCTGTTCCCATTCTCAATCCGAAAGGCGCACGGCGGCGCGAACGTTCATCATCGTATCTGCGCGCGGCCTAACGGCTTCGTCACGGGAAAGTCACTAAGTTGTCCTCTACGCTGTTGTAGCCTCAATATGGGGTTGGCGAGAGGGGTCATTGCCTTGTACGGGGGCCGCTGCGCAAGGCATTCCGCTTGCTGCCCCAAGTGATTTCGACGAAGCGCGAGAATTCTGCTCACAGGTGATGGAAATGGTTAGCAAACAGACCGAGACTCCTCCCAAGTCCTTCATGTGCTGGCTATGCGGCTTTATCCGGAAGTCCGAGGTTGGCGTGAAGTCCATGCGGGACATGCAATGTCCCAATTGCAAGGTCAAAGCGGCATTTGTGCCCAGGCCTACTATTGGGGCGTAATCGGACCGCCCAATCGGCCTGGCCTTAAACAGGGATCTCTCCCCGCCTGATCAAGCCGGGCAAGCATCCTCGACACGACCTCCTATGCACACCCCTCCATTCGTTGACAAGCCGGTGCCATCCGGGATAGAATTTTCTATGGCTGCACGCAGTAAGACAGCCATATGCCATAGGAACGTGCACGAATATTATGTCTTTGAAGACTACGTTTGATCACAGATTTTTGGAAGTGACAGGACATGCTTAGAATGCGACTGCGAAGGGTTGGCGCCAAGAACCAGCCCAGCTACCGGATTGTGGTTGCCGATTCCCGCGCCGCGCGCGACGGCGCTTTCGTTGATCATATAGGGCACTACAACCCCAGGACAGACCCTCCGACCATCGTCATCGATGAGGAGAAGGCCCTGAAATGGCTTCGTGTGGGCGTTCAACCCTCCGACGCCGTTGCCCACATGCTGAAGAATCTTGGCACCTTGGATAGGGTCAAGGAAGAATGAAGGAACTGATCGAGTACATCGCCAAGTCTATCGCGTCGCAACCGGACGAGGTGCGGGTTACCGAGGAAGAAGAGAACGGCCGCATCATATTCAGGCTGGAAGTCGCCCCCGACGATAAGGGCAAGGTGATTGGACGACAGGGCAGGGTAGCGCAGTCCATCCGCGTTCTACTGCGCGTAGCGGCTGTCAAGCAGGACACCCGAGCTGTCCTAGAGATCGTCTAGCTCCTGGTCGCCTCACGCAACGACCCCCCAAAGCAGGCCCGCTCGCAATCCCGTGACGTCAACCCCCAGGTCGACCCGATGCACGGCCACGTTGTAGTCGGACTTATTCGAGGCGGTTGGGGAATCAAGGGCGACGTCAAAGTGGAAATTCTGTCGGACGCCCCATCCAGATTCGCAGACGATAGTGTGGTGCATCTCAGGGGGAAGCCCGTTAAGGTGGAACACGCCCGCAGGTTAAAAGGCATACTTCTTGTGAAGCTGGACAACGTGGCGGACCGCACTGCGGCGGACGCGCTAAGAGGTCAACTGCTCACCGTGCCGGAGGCGGACGCCGAGCCTCTGCAGGACGGCGCCTACTACCACTTCCAGATTATGGGCGTGCCTGTGCGAACAGTGGACGGAGAAGACTTGGGCCGCATCGCAGAGATCATCGCCACCGGCGCAAACGATGTGTACGTTGTGCGCCTGGAGGGCCGTCGAGATATCCTCATTCCTGCCATGGAGGATGTGGTGCTGAGCGTGGACCTGGAAGGCGACGGCATGACCGTGCAGTTGCCCGATGGGCTGGTGTAATAAGGCGCGTGTTTGCGTCGGCCCGCACGAATCGTCGTATATACATCGGTAAGGCCGGCCACTAGTCGGCCAAACCGGGTTGTGATAACATGTCTCAATAAAGAACGGGCGCATCAAGCGCCTTTTTTCAAACTGCGTAATGAGACTTAGTATCAATAAGAATATCGAGGCGTTTGGCGGGTGGTAACGAGGCATGCGCGGCACCTTCCCGCCATGGCATCGCTTGTTGTCGGTTTGTTGGCGATTGCCTGTTCCGGGGGAAACGTGCCGCAAGGGCAGGCGGCGCGGGAGCCACGTGTGAACGTGGTTAGCACCAGCAGCATAATCGGCGACTGGGCGAGGCAGGTAGGTGGCGAGGGCGTGCGGGTTGTGGACCTGGTCCCACCCGGAGTGGACCCTCATACCTTCCAACCGGGCGCAAGGGACATTACTAACGTCGCCGATGCCGACCTGGTGCTGTCCGTGGGATTGAACCTGGAA
>JACZVF010000119.1 GCA_022572805.1 Chloroflexota bacterium | reverse complement strand
TCCGGCTTGCAGCCAGCCATAACGGCGTTGATGGCGATCTTGCGAACTGTAGCGTAGCCGGTGCCGGGGGGCAGCAGGCAGACCAACTCGTCGGGGTCCATGCTGGTGCCGGCCAGCATCCGTTCGACCCGCTCCTGCGTCGGCGGAATCAGAGGAAAGCCGTCGCCCCAGTCCCTGTCCATGAACGCCGCGTTGAAATCGTCCAGGGCCCCGAACTGGTCGGCCCCCTCGAAGGTCTCGGTGGAGGCGCCGTCCCGTCTGTCCAGTACGGCGTCTTCATGGGCTTGACCATTCACAGATGTGGTCAGAATCTTGATAATCTCTTCGAGCGCCGGGTCTGTCTGGGCTACCGTTTCTTCCACCGTGATGTTGTTGTACACCTTGGGGACCACAGCGAACTTGATGTCGCCCATTCCGAAGGCCTTGGCGCTGGCGTAGGCGTCATCCTGGAAGCCTTCGGAGAGAATCGTCGCGGTGGGGACTCCAGCCTTCTCCAGCGCAACCATGTCGTGGATCATCCACGACGTGCACGACCCTCAATCGGCGGTGCAGCCAATGGCTACGTCCACCTCCTGCTTGGCCTTGTCCATTATGAATTCAGGCGTGGGAAGCGCCCCGCTGTAGAACTTCAATTTGACGCCGGGGATTCGTTGTTGCAGGACCTCCCCTGCCCTGCGAAGCGCCACGTCGCCGTTGGCCTTGCCATTCCAGATGAGGCCGATAGTCTTGCCCTCCAGGCTGGAAGGCCGCGGCGCCAGTGGCGTGGCCTCCACCTCGCCCAGCACAGGCGCGACGGGATTCAACACTTCAAGCTGATACATTCTCGCCTCCTCTAAGAATTTCTTAAAAAGGGTGAAGGCAGCATGTCTGCTGGAACTCCAGCCCTCTTCCGGGTCACAATATGGATCACGTTTCCGTCTTAATCGGGGTTCTATTATAATCGCACCGTTCGGTTTTATTACAAGTTCTAATTTGGGGAAGATGTATGGCTGACAAAACAAAGGTGTTAATTACCGGCGCATCGGGGCTGGTAGGCGGCGTGCTACGCGAGGGCCTTGGCGACAAGTACCAACTCAGCGGCGTGGACCGGCAATCCATCCCGGATTTCGATCTGCTGGTGGCGGACTCCACGGACCTGGAAGCAGTTCAGCCGGCCTTCGAGGGCAAGGACGTCGTCATCGACCTGGCGTCCAGCCCCAGCGACAAGATTCCCTGGGAAACGGCCTACGGCAACAACATCAGGTGCACGTACAACGCGCTGCAGGCGGCCAGCGAGGCCGGGGTGAAGCGGGTGATATTCGCCAGCTCCAACCACGCCACGGGTATGTACGAAAACGACAAGCCATTCTCGGATATAGTGGCCGGGCGCTACGAAGGCCTGGACCCGCAGAGCATTCCTCGAATCGAGGTGACGTGGCCCGTCCGTCCCGACGGCCCCTATGGCATCGCGAAGGCTTTTGGCGAGGCTGCGGGCCGGTACTTTTCAGATGAGTTCGGGCTGTCCGTCATCTGCTTGCGGATTGGCACCCTGAACGCAGAGAGCAGACCGCAGTCGCCGCGCCACTTCGCAACATTGTTAACGCATCGGGACCTGGTGCATCTGGTGGACAGGTGCATCCAGGCCCCAGACGATATTGAATTCGCCATCTTCTACGGAGTGTCCAACAACACCTGGCGCTTCTGGGACATCTCCAACTCGGAGAAGCTGGTCGGCTACCAGCCCCAGGACAACGCCGAGCAGTGGCGGTAGGGCGTTTGCCCTGAGAGACCCCCTCTCCAACTCTCCCCCGCCACGGGGGGAGAGAACTAAGAAACTATCTCAGAATACTTATGCCGCTTACCCACCCGCCCGGTGAGTTCTTGTACTGGGGGCACATCCCCCAGACCTTCTGCCAGAGGGGGTCACGCCCCTCTGGACTCCCCCGGGACCGTTTTGAGATAGTTACTAAGTCCCTTCCCCTGCGGGCGGGGAAAGGCCAGGATGGGGGTCACCCCTACCCCGTCAGGTGCGCCTCCTCGCCGAACTTCAGCGCGGCCTCGATCTTCTGAATGAGGGCGCGGGCCGAATCTGCGGTAAGCTCCACGGCGACGCGGGCGTCGATGCCCTGCTTCTCGTTCACGAAGTCGATGTTCAAAGTGTGGTCCTCCATCGTGTGGAAGGGATGGTCGAAGTAGACGCGGGCCTCAGTAAGCGTGAACCAGCCCTGATGCCCCTTGCCGCTGCCGGAAATCGAAGCCTTTTCGGTAACGTAGTTGCACATGTATATTCTCCTGCGAATGCCGCGTTAGGGCAGACCAATATTACCTGCTATCTCGCAATCAGCTAATCATGATGGCGAGATAGCCAAGCCCGTTACGAAAGGTGCTTGCCAAGGAAGGCGAAGACCTTCTCCCATCCGTCCATGGTCTGCTCCACGCGGTAGCTGGGTCGATGGGCAGCGAAGAAGCCGTGGCCCGCGCCATCGTAGCGGTAGAACTCGTAGCTCTTGCCGGCGGCCTTCAACGCCTCCTCGGTCGCGTCAACCTGCTCAGGAGGGGGCGCCTGGTCCTCGTTGCCGAAGATGCCCAGCAGTGGGACCTTGATCTCGGATGTCATGTCGATGGGAGCGACGGGCTGCTTTTCGTTCAGCGACTCCGGGGCCATGATGACGTTCCCGCCCCAGCAGTCCACGGCGGCGTCAATATTCTTCGCCTTGGCCGCGGCGATGTATGCCTGGCGTCCGCCGGAGCAGAAGCCAATGCAGCCGACCTTGCCGTTGAGGTTGGGCAACGAGCGAAGGTAGTCGACGCCGCCATCCAGGTCGCCGACAAACTGGGCATCGTCCATGCCGCCCGACGCGCGGACAGCCGCCATAACGTCGTCCAGAGAGCCGGCGCCCATTCTGTGATGCAGGTTAGGCGAGATAGCGAGGTAACCGTAGAGCGCGAACTTGTTTACTACCTCTCTGGACCACTCATCCCATCCCGGCATGTGGTGAATAACGAACATGCCAGGGAACGGGCCTGCGCCGAGCGGTCTCGCAACGTAGGCGTCGATCTCGTCGTTGTTGTAACCGCGAATTTTAATGGTCTCCGCTGTTAAACCTTCTAAAGCCATACCAGTCCTCCTCAGGTGACCCGCCTGGGGCGGGCCTGTGTAGTGGTGGAAGGGTACTATCGGGTGTAGGTGGTGTCAACTGACGGGGCGGGGCGAGATGCGGCTACTGGCCGGATGACCTGAGCTGGTTGATGAGGTCGAGGGAGTCCGGGGCCTGCGGGTCGAGTGCTATCAAGTCAGTAGAGGCGGCTGCGTTAAGTAGCTCTTTGTCGCTGGAAACCATGAACGAGTCGCCGATGTTGTTGTTGATCGCGACGATTGTCAGGGCCGATGATAAATGAACCATATCGCCAGTCCGCAATCGAAAGTCGCGAACAGATGCCACAGCGTAGGATAGAACAACCATGTCTAACGGCCAGAAATTGAACCTGACGCCCGTGTCTTCATCAAATCTCAATTGGATATCTCTGGCCGTCTGCACGTGGAACCTTCGAAATATTGCGGAAGAGAGCTCGAGCAGCGTGAAGGTTGAGGTTAGGAATTGATCACGGGCGGCATTGCTTTCAAGAAGTTCGACCATGAAGTCTGTGCCCGGCTCCTGTATGTAATATTTCAGTAAGGCTGATGTATCAAGATAGTAAATCGGCATCTACAAGCTGGAATGCCTCTCACCGATGACGTAATCGCTTATCAACTCTCCATTGAGCTCAGCTGCAGCCAGTTCCCTCAGCTTTTCCCTAGACATTGTCGGCTCACCGTGTTGTTTCAAGGCCTCATGCGCCAACCGTGCGGTCTCCTGGAACATGCTGATGTACGGCTCTTCGTCCAGCTTTGATGTAAGTTTTGCCTTTTTCTGCTGCCCTTCAGAAGCCATCCCATCCTCGTTTCAGACTGAGTTTATCCCATATATGTTAGCAGGTACATAAACCTGAGGGCGACGCGACGGTTAGCTTCGCCCTGAGTAAAACCCGTGTTCTCAATTGACTGTTGCCCCTACACAGATCCGCTCCCCATGGCCGCGACGATCTTGGCAGGCGTCATGGGCAGCTCGGACATGCGGGTGCCGATGGCGTGCGACACTGCGTTGGCAATGGCTGCCATGGGCGGCACGATGCAGGCCTCCCCTACCCCACGTACGCCAAAGGGATGGCCGGGGTTGGCCACCTCCACGATAACCGTATCGATCATGGGCAGGTCCAGCGACGTGGGCATGCGGTAATCCAGGAAGGTGGGGTTCATCAGCTTGCCCTCATCGTTGAAGTAGTACTCCTCGTTGAGCGCCCAGCCAATGCCCTGCACAGCCCCGCCCTGCAACTGGCCCTCCACGTAGCCAGGATGGATGGCCTTGCCTACGTCCTGTATGGCCGTGTAGCGAAGAATCTCCACCTTGCCCGTTTCGGAGTCTACCTCTACGTCGACGATGTGCAACGCGAAGGCGTTGCCGACTCCGCCAGGGTTGACGGTGGCGCGGCCAACAATGGGCCCGCCCGTGCCGTTTAGCCTGGGCGCCAACGCCTGAAACGTAATGCTCAGCTCGCTGTCCGACCTGTGGCGAAGGGTGCCGTTGTCATACTCCACGTCATCGGGCTTCACGTCCCAGATGAACGCGGCCCGCTCTATCATCTGGCGCTTCACATCCTGCGCCGCCTCATAGCATGCCCTACCCGTCTTGAACGTGACGCCGCTGCCGCCCGCGCCGGAGCAGTAGCCGATGGAGTCTGTGTCCACAATTGACGGCTTGATGGTCTCCACCGGGATTCCCAGGACCTCAGCGACGTGCTGCGCCATTACCGTACGGCTGCCGCCGATATCCGGCGAGCCCTCGATGAGGCTGATCGTGCCGTCGGGGTTGACGCTGGCCACCGCGCTGGATGGACCGCTGCCGTTGAACCACGCGCCGCTGGCGACGCCCCGTCCTCGCAGCTTGCCGGTTTCCGCGTCGCCCATGCGCGTGTTGTAGTGGGCGTGACCTCTGCCTGCTTCCAGCGTCTCGATGTTGCCTATCTTGTTGAACACGGGCCCCGTGGGCTGGCGGGTACCCTCCTTCGCGCCATTGATCAGCCGGATCTCGATAGGGTCGATGCCCAGCTTCTCCGCCAGCTCGTCGATGGCCGACTCCGCCGCGAAGGCTGCCGCAGGGGAACCAGGAGCCCTGTACGCAGCCGACTTCTGCGTGTTTACGACCACGTCGTAGCCCTCGATCAGAGCGTTGGAAATGGTGTAGGCCGCAAACATCGTGCGGCATCCGGTGGGCACGGGAGACCCGGGAAACGCCCCGGCCTCGTACACCAGCTCGGCCTGCACAGCCGTCATCTTGCCGTCGCTGGTGGCCCCGATCTTTACCTTGGTGTGTGTCGCGGAGGTCGGTCCCGTGCCCTCGAATACCTCCGTGCGGGTCATGGCGATCTTTACTGGCGCGGCGGCCTTTTTGGATAGCAAAGACACCACAGGCTCAAGGTAAAGGCCGCTCATGCCCTTCCCCCCGAACCCGCCGCCGATCTCCATGGGAACGACCTTGATGCGCGAGACCGGTATGCCCAGCATTATGGAGGTGTGGTCACGGAAGGCGAAGAGCTGCTGTGTGCTGCACCAGATGGTCACGTAACCGTCGGAGTTCCAGAAGGCCGTAGACGCGTGCGGCTCGATGTAGCCCTGGTGCACCGCCTTGGTGTGATACTGGCGTTCGATGACCACATCCGCCTGCCTGAAACCCTCCTCGATATCCCCGGAGCGGAACTCGAAGTGATTGGACACGTTGGTGGGGCTCTGGGTGTCGCCCCACGCGCCCGCGCGAAATGCCGGGCTGGTCATGGTCAGCAGGCGCTCGTGCAGAATTGGGGCGTCGGACTTCATGGCGTCGAAGGCATTCATCACCGGCGGAAGCACCTCGTACTCCACGTCGATGAGGGACAGCGCCTCTTCGGCCAGATGCGGGTCCGTGGCGGCCAGCGCGGCCACCGCATGCCCTTTGTACAGGGCCTTCTCCCGTGCCATGATGTTGCGGCTGTAGAAGCCGTAGTTGGTGGCTGCGCCCTCTTCCTGGTCCACGAACTCCGCCGAGCTGTCCGGAAAGTCGGCGGCAGTAACGACAGCTTTAACGCCGGGGTGGGCCAGGGCGCGGCTGTAGTCGATGGACTTGATTACAGCGTGCGGATGCGGGCTCCTCAGAATCCTGCCGTGAAGCATGCCGGGCATATGCACGTCCGCCCCAAATCGCGCCCGGCCTGTCACCTTGTCCAGTCCGTCGTGACGTATTGGCCGTGTGCCGACGACGTTAAATTCCTCATTCACCAGAACGGCGTTTGGCTGGTAATCAACCATGGTGTTCACCCTCTCAGACGTGACCCGTAGTCCAGGGCCCCGTCGGTAAATTGCTGCGCTTAATGTACCACAGTTGCACGGGGTCGTCGGTTGGCCGGTCGGTGGTGCGCACGAATTGATATGCGATTCCAGACCTCCCACGGCCCCGGCGATTGTCAGCAAGATGTGAGGGTGAGGTCAGGAAAAAGCCTGGCTTCGGCCGTAAAGTGAAATGATAGCTTCGAATACTTGCGTTCGGCGCAGTTGATCGGCTGCGCCATAGACTGATCGCGCCGCGGGTCCTCACCGACAGCGGCCCGCATTTTCGTCTGTCCGCCAATCGCGGATGACCGGTTACGGGCTTGGAGCGCGCCAGTCAATGGAGAGGAACTGAAATATGGCCAAAGCGCCTTTTTTGCCCCGGATGATTGCGTTGCTGGAACGACACAGGCATGACCTGTGCTCCCGCTTCTACACCCGAGACGACTTAACGCCGACCAACCATTGCCTGATGGGATGGATGGCCAGAGATTCAGGCGTAGCGCTACCGCCGGCAAGATACAACACCCATGTAATCGGCATGAAGGGCACAGGCCGTTTTTCCAACGAGCTGGGGCAGGAGTATGGCCTAACTTTGGAACAGCTTCAGCAGTTGCAGTTGGCCAACGATGATGCCCGAACGACACCGGAGATGATCGAACTGCTGATACGAGTGGCCAGGGGCTGGCACGCCGCTCAAGATTTGGCCGCATAGAGGGGCAAACATGCGTTTCCTGGGAGCCCATCAGCCGCAGAGTCCGGCGTTTCAGCCGCAAATACAAACGTCCATACTTTCAGTAGGACGTTCGCGTTCGCGAAGGGAATGACAAGGGGTGGAACGATGGCCTGCCTTCCACTCCCCACCCTCCGTTTCAATCTATACCAGGGGCCAAAGGGAAGTGGGACATGACTCAGGAATTGATCGAGCTGGATGCGTGTCAGAGGTGTGGCGGGGCGATTCTAGACTACCTCTCTCCCATCACAGACAGCCCCATGTGCATTACATGCGGATGGCGTAGGGTGATTGTGCCCGCCGACGTGCTGGCGGAGGTAGAGGCACACCTGGGCAAAAACTTCATGGAAGACAGGTACACGCACAAGCAGATCGGCACCGGCAAGCCACCGTTGAGCGGATGGGAGCGCGAGAAGCGCCGAAGGGAACGTGTGCGCAGGGAAAAGGAAGACCAGCAGCTAGCCGTCAGCTAGGGCTAGAAACCCGCAATTTTATCGGCTGCAAGTAGTGAGGGGCGGACCGCAGATGCGGACCGCCCCTCACTTTTGCGTCTCGGACCAAGTACGGTTGGCCTTATCGCAAAAGGCGCCGGATTCTCATTAAATATCCTTTGACAGGCTCTCCGCTGCGGCGGAGTCCGAAGATATTCCAGTTTCCGGGTCGGACAGGACGAACTCATATTTATGCCCGAGTTCGTGGTGTCCGCTGTGACGGATGGAACCACGGGCTACCAGACGACCTTGTCGCGCAAAGCCGTAGAGTCGTTACGCTCTGGCTGAATCGTAGCCGTCCACTTTGATGCAGGCCACCCAGTGGTCGGGGCTAACTTCTCGAAGCTCCGGGACGTCCAACTGGCATTCCTCAGACATTATCGGGCAGCGAGTGTGGAAGACACAGCCACTTGGCGGGTTCATCGGGCTGGGCACATCGCCTGTCAGAATGATCCGCTCCCGCTTGGCCTCGATAACTGGGTCCGGAATTGGCACTGCGGATAGAAGGGCCTTGGTGTAGGGATGAAGCGGGTTCTCGTAAAGCTCCGTGCGGTCCGCGACCTCCACGATGTGGCCCAGGTACATCACCGCCACGCGGTCGCTGATATGCCTGACCACGGACAGATCATGGGCGATGAACAGGTACGTGAGACCAAACTGCTCCTGCAGCTCCTCCAGAAGATTAATCACCTGCGCCTGAATGGACACGTCCAGGGCAGATACCGGCTCGTCGCACACGATGAAGCTTGGTTTTACCGCCAGGGCGCGGGCTATGCCGATGCGC
>JACZVF010000118.1 GCA_022572805.1 Chloroflexota bacterium | reverse complement strand
CTCCGCGGGGGCCATGGGCAAGTCCGCCCAATTCCCGCTGCACACGTGGCTGCCCGATGCCATGGAGGGCCCCACGCCAGTCAGCGCGCTCATCCATGCCGCCACGATGGTAGCGGCGGGCGTGTTTCTCGTGGCAAGGTTCTTCCCTCTTTTCGAGATGTCGCCCGTCGCCATGAACACCGTAGCGTTAATCGGCGGCATCACGGCCATATTCGCTGCGTCCATGGGTCTGGTCTCCAACGACATCAAGCGGGTGCTGGCCTACTCGACGATAAGCCAGTTGGGATTCATGATGCTGGCCCTTGGCGTGGGAGCCTACGGCGCGGCCATATTCCACCTGTTCACCCACGCCTTCTTCAAGGCGCTGCTGTTCCTGGGCTCGGGTAGTGTCAATCATGCCACCGGCACCTTCGACATGCGGTACATGGGCGGCCTGCGCAAGTACTTGCCATGGACCTACGTGACCTTCATGGTAGGCAGCCTTAGCCTGTCGGGGATATTCCCGCTGGCCGGCTTCTGGAGCAAGGACGAGATTCTGGCGCACGCGTTCGGCGCAGGGAGCGCAGTAGGGACGCTCGTCTTCTGGCTGGCGCTCATCGCGGTGTTCATGACGTCCTTCTACATGTTCCGCGCACTATTCATGACGTTCCATGGCGACTTCAGGGGCGGCGCCGAGGCCGACCCCGACGCGGAGGCACACGGAGGCGCGATACACCTTGGCGAGTCGCCCGCCGTTATGGTCTGGCCTCTGCTCATACTGGCGGTCCCCGCGGTCATTATTGGATTCGTAGCCAACCCGCTAACGGACCTGGGCATTGTGCCCATCCACTGGATGACCGAGTTCCTGCAATCCGGCCCTGCCCTGGGCGGCCTGCACGCCGAGGCGCCCAGCTTCAACATCCCTCTGGCCGCCTTTTCCAGTGCGGTGGCGCTGTCTGGCATACTCCTGGCATACATGATGTACCAGGCCAAGGTGATATCACCCGAGGCTGTAGGTCGCGCTTTCAGTCCGCTGTACGTGCTCCTATCCAGAAAGTACTACTTCGATGAGCTTTATGAGGACATACTCGTGCGTCGGGTGTTCCTCGGCGGAGTGGCGTATGTCTTCGACTGGTTCGACAGGTCCGTTGTGGACGCGCTGGTCCGCTTGATCGCCTGGTTTGGCTTCAACGCCGGCACGGTCCTTCGCCAGGCCCAGACCGGCCAGCTCCAGGCATACGGCATGGCCATATCCATAGGAATTCTGATTATATTCGGCGCTTTCATGTTCATCAGGTGATTAGGACTTAGCTTGGAATTTTCCGGACTGCTAACCGTAACGGTATTCCTACCCCTGGCTGGGGCGATCATCATCGCCCTGCTGCTTCGGGGTGACAAGCTTGTCCGCGTCTTTGCAGCGCTAATCGCCACGGCAGACCTGGTCCTGACCATCGTCGTGTTCTCCCGGTACGACTCGGGTGCCGGCGGTGTCCAGATGGTCGACAGAATCACCAACTGGATTCCCGGCGGTGGCGGCGACGGATTCGCCGTGCAGTACTTCATGGGAGTCGATGGGCTCAGCGTGCCGTTTGTGCTTTTGACGGGGCTGCTTGGGTTCGTGGCAGTGACAGCCTCGTGGAACATACGGCTTCGCGTGCGGGAATACTTCATGTGGCTGCTGGCCTTGCAGACCGGCGTCATGGGTGTGTTCGTCTCCCAGGACTTTCTTATGTTCTTCCTGTTCTGGGAGGTGGAGCTGCTGCCCATGTTCTTCCTCATATCCATCTGGGGAAGCGAACCACGGAGCAAGCGTGAATACTCCGCCATGAAGTTCCTGATATTCACCTTCCTGGGCAGCGCTTTCATGCTGGTGGGCATCCTGGTGCTGTTCTTCTCCACCGGCACATTCGACATGACGGTGTTGCCGGACGCCATCGCCGGCAGCAAGCTCTTGCTGCCGGCGGGCGTCGTGTTCACGCTGCTGTTCGTGGCCTTCGCGGTGAAGCTTCCCCTGTGGCCGTTTCACACGTGGTTGCCCGATGCCCACACGGACGCGCCTACGGCGGGCAGCGTCATGCTGGCAGGAGTGCTGCTGAAAATGGGCGGCTACGGAATGATTCGGATCTCAATTGGCATGTTTCCCGAGGTTGTCGCCAACGTCGCCTGGCTGCTGGCGACGGCAGGCGTTATGAACATCGTGTACGGCGCAATCGTGGTCTTCCGGCAGACGGACTTAAAACGGCTCATCGCTTACAGCAGCGTTAGCCACATGGGATTCGTGGTCCTGGGGCTGGCGTCTGTCGCAGGCGTGGCCGGTTCGGTGTCGCCGCTCGGCCTCACGGGCGCATCAATGCAGATGTTCACCCACGGCACCATAACGGGACTCCTGTTCCTGCTCGTGGGCTTCATCTACGACAAGGCGCACACCCGTTACATCCCGGACCTGGGCGGCCTGGCAAAACGCATGCCCTTCATCACGATCGCGTTAATGGTCGCAGGGCTGGCGTCGCTGGGCCTGCCCGGCACCAGCGGGTTCGTGGCCGAGATAATGGTGTTTCTCGGAACAATCAAGGTGTGGGCGTGGGCGACTGTCATTGGGGCCTTCGGCGTTGTTCTGGCGGCGGGTTACATTTTATGGACTATCCAGAGGGTCATGTTCGGCCCCATCAAAGAGAGGTTTGATGACATTACCGACGCATCAGGCATGCAGTACATACCTATAGCGGCGCTTGTAATCGTCATCATCGTGGTTGGCGTGTACCCGTCCTTCATTTCCGATGTTTTCTCCAGCGGCATCGAGCCTATTGCCAGGTCGCTGGAACAAGTCTCGCAGGCCAGGTTGAGGTAGATATATGAGCGTCCACGACCTGTACCTGCTTTCACCGGAGCTAAGCCTCGCCGCATTGGGCGCTGTGCTGATCCTGCTGGACCTTGTCATCAGACGCAAGGGCTTCATTCCGGTTGTGGCCGTGCTGGGGCTTATTGTGCCGCTTGCATTCAGCATTTCGTTATGGCTGGACCTCTCCAGTGACAACGCGGCGCAATTTCATGGACTGTTCAACACCATGGTCGTGGACAAGTTCAGCCTCTTCTTGAAGTTCATACTGCTGGCCGCGGTGGCGGTAGTCGTGCTGGTATCTACCGAATACGTGAAGAAGTTCCAGCGGTTTCAGGCTGAGTACTACGCCCTGATCCTGTTCTCGGCGACGGGCATGATGCTGCTGGCCTCCACGATGGAGCTCATCACCATCTACATTTCGCTGGAGTTGACGGCCTTGCCCATCGCGGCTTTGGCGGCCTTCAGGCGGGACAGCCGCTCCACCGAATCGGGTCTGAAATTCCTCATTCTCAGCGCCGTAAGCTCGGCGGTGCTGCTGTATGGCATGGTGATTGTGTACGGCTTCACCGGCAGCACATCGTTGGTTGATATCGCCGAGCGCATTTCGCAGATCGGCCTGAGCAGTGGCACGCCCTTCGGCAGCAACGCGCTGCTGTTCGGCATCGTGCTGATTGTTGCGGGGTTCGGATTCAAGATTGCCAGCGTGCCCTTCCAGATGTGGGCGCCGGACGTGTACGAGGGCTCGCCCACACCGATTACGGCCTTTCTCTCGGTGGCATCAAAGGCCGCCGGGTTCGCCGTCATTCTGCGGGTTTTTTACATCGCCTTCCCGCTGGACTCATTGAGCCTGGACTGGGGAGCCATCTTCGCCGTGTTAAGCGCCCTCTCAATGACACTGGGAAATCTGGTTGCCCTCAAGCAAGACAATATCAAGCGGATGATGGGGTACAGCACGGTGGCCCACGCCGGTTACATACTCATGGGACTTGCCGCCGTATCTGCCAGGGCATCGGGCGGCGAGGCGGCGTTGGGAGCATCCGGCGTGCTGTTCTACCTGGGCGGGTTTGCAGCAACCAACCTGGCCGCGTTCTCCGCCATCATAGCCGTATCCAACCGCATCAACAGCGACAATATCGACGACTTCGCCGGGATTGGGCGTCGCGCGCCGCTGCTGGCGGCGGTGCTGACGCTGTCCATGCTTTCGTTGACGGGCATACCGCCCAGCGTCGGATTCTGGGCTAAGATCTACCTGTTCGGCGCCGCTATCAACACCGGCCTGGGCTGGCTGGTCGTGATTGGCGTGGTCAACAGCGTGGTGTCCGCCTACTACTACCTGCGCGTGGTCAAGGCTATGTATCTCTCCGACCCCGAGTCCGATACTAGAATCGGCTTTGGTTTCCCAATGAGAGTGGCTGTGGCGGTATCGTTCGGCGCCACGCTGTTCTTCGGCCTGTACCCGACACCGCTGCTCAACCTCGCAAGGACTGCCGCCGGGGCGCTGATTTCCTGAAGGCGCCGCCTCGTTGACACGTCACAAGCCCGATGCTAGACTGCCTCTGCGTCGAGCGCCACACCCGACCAACCCACTCCAATTTAGCCGGATTTTTCATGATTAAACCTCGGAAAGTACTCACGTTCGGCGATGCCGGCTCTCTGCGCAGTCAAGCCGTATGTACCCCTTCAGGACCACTATCAAGATGATCGGACTGGTCTACAACTCACAGGCGCCGGAGACCGTTAAGATGGTCGCGAAACTGGAGAAGTCGGTCTCTCTTCCCAAGGACTACTGGAAGTGCGCCGCCAGTGAGCTGCAGGAGATGAACGACGTTCTCCCCGAAACGTCTGTCATTGTGGTGGCGGGAGGCGACGGCACCATTCTTCGCATCGTGCGCGTCATTGCACCTCATGGCATACCCATGGTCGGCATCAATATGGGCCGCGTCGGCTTCATGGCCGAGCTTCGTGTGGAAGAGGCCGTGGAAATGCTCCCTGACTACCTCGAAGACGGCCTCAGGGTGGAGGAGCGCATGATGCTGGAGGCCACCGTCGTCGGGCCCTCCGAATCGGCGCCCAGGCTCACACTGCATGCCCTAAACGACGTCGTGGTAGGCCGGGGCGGCGTCAGCGGACTTCTGGACATTGAGACGACCATCGACGGCGTGGCGCTGACAAGCTACAGGGCGGACGCCGTCATAGTCTCCACGGCCACAGGCAGCACGGGATACGCGCTGTCGGCAGGCGGCCCAATCATGTATCCCGAAACTCGGGCCATGCTCATTCAACCCGTCGCCGCCCACACCGGCCTCAGCAACGGCGTGATCCTTCCAGATTACTCGGTGATTGAACTGCACGCCGGGGCGGCCCACGAAGCGGTGCTCAGCGTGGACGGATTCGCAGACATGCAACTGCGGCCGGACGACGTGGTCACGATCAGGCGAAGCCCTTACATTACTCGGTTTTTGAGGGCCCACGCCCCGAGCACCTTCTACGCGGCTTTAACCAGGCGTCTGGGCCTGGAAAACCTGTAGACCGGCCAGCGCATTAACCAAACGGAGATGGGCGTGGAACCTGAGAAGCTTATCAGCTCGCAGACTGTGTACCAGGGCAAGATAGTGAACGTAAGGGCTGACTCGGTGCTGCTTCCCAGCGGACGCCAGACGGTGCGGGAGGTCGTGGAGCACGCGGATGCAGTCGTCATCGTGCCTATTGACGACGATGACAACGTGCTTCTCGTTCGCCAGTACCGATACCCCACGGAACAGTTTATTCTTGAGGCGCCCGCCGGCGGTGTGGACGAGGGCGAATCCCCCGACGACTGCGCGCAGCGGGAGCTTCAGGAAGAGGTAGGCTATGCCAGTCGAAAGCTTCGGCCTATGGGCGGCTTCTGGTCCGCCCCGGGATTCAGCACGGAGTACCTGTACGCCTACCTGGCCAAGGAATTAGTGCCCAGCAAGCTGAACGCCGACGACGACGAGGCGATAGAGGTGATACGAACGCCGCTATCCGACATCAATCGGCTCATCAGGCTGGGTGAGATTCAAGACGCCAAGACCATCGCCGCGCTGTTGATGGCCACCGTACTCTTCAACAAGCCCTGAGCCCCAATTGAACGTTTTGCCTTTAGGAGTTTCCAGTGCCTGACCTAGAAAAACTTTTCGAACAGGTGGATGCCCAGCGCGACGAGATCGTGAAGCTGGAGCAGGACCTTGTGAGGATTCCGTCCGTAAATACCGGCTTCATGCCGACCGGAAACGAGACGCCGGTGTGCGAGTACGTTCGCGACTGGCTGGCGGCAGACGGCATCGAGTCGGAGATCCTGGAAGCCGCGCCAAACCGTGGCAACATCATCTCCGGCCTAACCGGCTCATCCGGAGAGATGGGTCTTCTGTTCATGTCGCATACCGATGTCGTGCCGGTCGAGGAAGAGGACAAGTGGACTTACCCGCCTTTCAGCGCGACGATAGCCAATAACCGAATCTACGGCCGTGGGGCATCCGATTGCAAAGGGCTGCTCACGGCACAGCTCTACGCCATGCGCCTGCTGAAGCGAAACGGTATCCAATTAAAGGACAGCCTTGGCCTCGTATCAGGCGCGGACGAGGAGCATGGGGGACGGTACGGCTTCGGCTGGCTGGCGGAGCATCACCCCGAGAAGCTCAGGGCGCCATTCGCTGTAAACGAAGGCGGAGGCACGCCTATCGACTCGCCCAGCGGGCTAACGTACATCCTGGGCGTTGGCGAAAAGGGCCGCCTGCAGGTGGAGATAGAGGTTAAGGGGACCAGCGCCCACGCGTCCGTGCCTTGGCAGGGAACCAACGCCATGTACCGGCTGAACCAGGTGCTGCGCCGCATAGAGGACTACGAACCCGAGCGTGACACATCGACAAGCCTGTTCGATTACCTGTCCAATTTCGCAATCGAACACAAGCCTTCAGCCGCCAACGTGGACGAGATCATCAGCGAGATCGAGCCGGACAACCCGAGGTTTGCCTCCATGATGCGCGCGCTGTCCCGCATGACATTGACGCCGACTATGATACGGGGCGGCATCAAGTCCAACAGCGTTCCTGAGACCATAAACCTGACATGCGACGTGCGCACCTTGCCGCACCAGACCGAAGACTACCTCCGGGAGCAGCTTGACGAGATTCTGAAAGGCATTCCCGGGGTCAGCTACGAGATCGACTACATGGCGGTGCCGAACTCGTCGGATTTCCAGACGGAGCTGTCGCGTAGCATACAGGAGTCCACGGCCTTGGCGTTGGGAAGAAACGACATTCAGTGGGTGCCCGCCATTAGCACCGGCTTTACGGACTCGCGATTCACACGTCCGCTGGGGACCGTGACCTACGGCTTCTCCGGCTCCCACCCGGACGACGACCCGATGCTGAGCCATGTCCACGGAACTGATTCACGTAGGGTTCGATCACTTCCTCGCGCTCAATCGCGTAATCGCGGTCGCCGCGCCGGGATCGGCCCCGATCAAGCGTCTGGTGCAGCAGGCCAAGAAGGAGCGCCGCTCGATCGACCTCACCAGCGGTCGTCGCACGAAGGCGGTCGTGAGCATGGACGATGGCGAAGTGGCGCTGATCGCGATCACGCCGGAGACCTTCGCCGGCCGCGTCGGCACCATGCGAGGCGGATAGGCAGGCACACTGCCCGCAGAGACCGTACCGCCGCTGATCGTCGTCATCTCCGGGCCCTCGGGCGCCGGCAAGGACACCGTGATCGCCGCCATCCACGAACGCGGCGAACCCTTCGCCACCCCCGTCAACCTCACCACCCGCGCCCCGCGTGAGGGCGAGGTCGATGGCATCGACTACCGCTTCGTCACCGCCGCCCAGTTCCAGCGCGCCGTCGAGGCCGGCGAGATGCTGGAGCACGCGCAGGTCTACGCCGATATGAAGGGCGTCGCCCGCGCAGAGGTGCGCCGCGCGCTCGCGACCGGCAATGACGTGATCCTGCGCGTCGACATCCCGGGCGCGGAGACGCTGCGTGAGCGACTGCCCGGCGCGCTGCTGATCTTCATCGTTCCGGACGACCCGGCGCAGATGCGGTCGCGAATGCGCGAACGCGGGATGGACGAAGCCGACATCGAGGGGCGCATGGAGACCGCGCAACACGAAATCGCCGCGCAAGAGCGGTTCGACCACGTCGTCGAAAACATCGATGGCGACCTCGACGGCACGATCGACCGCGTACTGGCGATCATCGCCACGGAACGCGCCCGCCCCGGCCGCGAGAAGACAGCCCGAGAGTCCTGCAGTCAGTACCAGAATCATGCTTCGTGTGATTGCCCGCATACCACTCGCCATCTACCACCCTCCTCAGCGCTGAAGTCGAAACGCGTCGTCTCAGCCACGACGATACTCCCAAATCATCGGACCGACAGCGCATGATAACGCGACGAGCGCCTGCCGAGTAGCGGTTACCGGGTTCGCGGGCGTACATTATAGACAAACAGGTCGGTTATTGTGCGTACTGCCGTGCCCGACCCCCGCCGGCCAAATCCGCCTAAGGCCGGTGCCCTCGCGTCTCCGCCGGCCCGTCACCTACCATCGCGCCGCCGGCGA
>JACZVF010000007.1 GCA_022572805.1 Chloroflexota bacterium | reverse complement strand
CGGTTGGCCAGACCACCTTCGACAAGAGCGTAGCCTGCCTGAAGCACCGCGGGTACATGGTCCTCTATGGCCAGGCCAGCGGTCCCGTTCCGCCTGTGCCAATCCCTGTCTTGAACGCCAAGTCGCTGTTTCTGACCAGGCCCGGCCTGGTGAGCTACACCTTGACCCGCGAAGAGCTTGAGCAGCGCGCGGGTGATGTTCTGGGGTGGGTGGCCTCCGGCAAGCTGAAGCTGCGTATACACGGCAGCTTCCCCCTCAGTGATGTCGCGGAGGCCCATCGTCAGCTTGCCGGACGTCTCACCACCGGAAAGCTGCTGCTTATCCCTTAATAGTGTTTCGGCGCCAGCACAATTGGCAGCGTGGCCTTGCACAAAAAGCGCCAGATTAGCATGAAATATCCTTCGACAAGCTCTCCGCCGCGGCGGAGTCCGAAGATATTCCTATTCCCGAGTCGGACAGGACGAGCGGATTTCTGTACCAACGTTCGTGGTGAGCTTGTCGAACCACAGGCCTTAAGCCGACATCTTTTGCAAAGCCGTAAAAATGGTCAATCGAAACCCACGAATTTGGTGGTTAGGGGCAGGATGTTGGCCTTAATTCGTGGCGCGGCCTCTAGCTGAGCTCAATCAGGGCCTCGCTGCCACGGACCTGCTGCCCCGGCTGCACCAGTATGCGGGCGACGGTCCCCGCCCCGTCCGAGCGTATGCTCTGCTGCATCTTCATGGCTTCAAGCACACACGCCTCGTCGCCTACCGCGATGTGGTCGCCGATCGCGTGCCCAATCGAGATAATCACGCCGGGCATAGGTGCGCGTATCGTGTGGCTGACCTCACCGGTGGTGGACCCTGCCGGGGGCGTCGGTGCCGTTCCTGCCGCTTCAGCGGAGGCGACCTGCCGACCGGAAGCCCTCGCCACCCCCCGCGGCGGGTCGATATCCACCTCCACAGGCTCCCCGTCAACCAGCACCATTATCGGCACCGTGCTGAGGTCCTCCACCTCAACGGTGTACCATTTGGAGCCGACCTTTACTTTCAATGTCCGAGTCATGGCTAAACCCGTGTCATCGCGGACCTACAACGCAGGCAACAGCGAAATGAAGATGCCGGCCACCACGGCCGACCCAATGACGCCTGCCACGTTGGGGCCTATGGCGTGCGGCAAAAGGTACGTTCTCGGGTTGGCCTCCTGGCCCACGTGATGGGAAATGCGCGCGGCCATGGGCACCGCGGATACCCCTGCCGAGCCTATTAGCGGATTGATCTTCTGCCGAAGGAAAAGGTTCATGAACTTGGCGAAAAGCAGTCCCCCCACTGTCCCTGCGGAGAAGGCAACCAGCCCCAGCACCAGGATGGCCACGGTATCCAGGGCGAACACACGCTCGGCGGAGAGCTGCGTGCCCACCGTAATCATCAGGAAAATCGTCGCGATGTTGAGCAGCTCGTTGGATGCCGCGTTGGTTAGCCTAGGCACGACGCCGCTCTCCCGGAAGATGTTGCCTATCATAAACATGGCGATCAGAGGCGCGGACCGAGGCACCACCAGTATTATGACGATCATGGCGATGGTGGGGAAGAGCAGCCTTTCCTTTTGCGACACCTCTCGCAGCGGAGGCATCACGATGGACCGTTCGCTGCGGGTCGTCAGTAGCTTCATCAACGGTGGCTGTATGAAGGCCACGGCGGCCATGTACGAGTAGGCGATAATCGCCGTGATGCCCAGCAATTCAGGGGCCAGCCTTGCCGAAAGAAAGATGGTCGTGGGTCCGTCGGCGCCGCCTATGATGCCGATAGCAGCCGCCTGGGACAAGGTAAACTCTATGCCCAGCGATGGCAGCAGGTTGGTGGCCAGCGCTCCCCAGAAGGCCACGAAGATGCCCACCTGCGCCGCGGCGCCCAGCAGTAGCGTCTTCGGGTTGGCGATTATCGCCCCGAAGTCGGTCATTGCCCCAAGGCCCAGGAATATGATTGGCGGCAAGAAATTCCAGAACGACAGCCCGAAGTGGAAGATTATGCCGAATATTCCAGACTCCTGAAACACGCTGGAGTCGGCGTCGAATGTGGTCAGGCCGGTCAGCGGCAGGTTGGCGATCATTATGCCCAGGCCTATGGGAAGAAGCTCATAAGGCTCCAGGCCCCGGCTTATGGCCAGGTAAATGAACCCAAGTGCGACCAGCAGCATAACGCCGTTTCGCCAGTCTATGTTCATAAACCCGGTGGAGTTAAGGAATTGGAGTAGCTCAGTCAATGGCAGTCTCGTCTGTAGAGGACATTGTCGACAGTTTATTGGACCTGGCCGGTTGGGCGTGGGCGTAAGTTACTATCTCAAAAAGGCGTATGCCTTGTTCCCACCCACCCATCGCGGGGGCTCTTGTTCCTGGGGGCACATCCCCCGGGCCCTCTGCCAGAGGGGGCAAGCCTCTCTGGACTCCCCCATGACGATTTTAAGATAGTGACTAAGTGGCCGGGCGACGCAGGATTACAAAGGCTACCGCCTTGCCCCGGCGCCCCTGTCTGAAAGCAGCAGCGTTACGGCTGCGACCGCCGCCAGGGCCTTGTCCGAAAGATCCCCTTCGGATGACGCCGAGGAATCTCCGGACCACCACCACGTAAAGGCGGCGGGCCTTTCCAGCACATGCTTCACCAGCAGATGCACGACGCCGACGATAACCATCATGACCAGCAGAAGCCCGAAGGCCGTGCCAATTCCAATAGCCGTGAGCGTCAGGGCTAGCCGAACAAGCGCCGGGTCGATGCGGTACCCCCTGTATCACCCTTTACCCTAATGCAGTAAATGCCCTGCTGCGTCGGTGGAAATTCTACACGAACGCGCTAAATCAAAGCTAGATGTTTATGGCCGCATTACCAGGTAGGTTGGGATTCCCGGCCTGGATGCCGGGGCCGTGGCGCGCACTGGAAAGCCAACTGGCTACTCTATATAATTGTCGAGTTACAAACGAACGCTGCAAGTTATTACATCAGGAGGCCAGGGCATGGCCGGCAAGATCGACTTCAACTGCGACATGGGCGAAAGCTTCGGCATGTACAAGATGGGCTTCGATGAAGAGGTAATCAAGCACATCACCTCGGCAAATATCGCCTGCGGCTTTCATGCCGGAGACCCGCAGTGGATGAGGCACACCGTCAAGCTTGCCGAGGACAACGGCGTCGCCGTGGGGGCCCATCCCAGCTTTCCCGACCTGAACGGATTTGGCCGCCGCAATATGAACGCCACACCGGACGAGGTGAGAAACGACGTCACATATCAGGTTGGCGCTCTCCTGGCTTTTACCGGCGAAAAGAAGTTGCAGCACGTGAAACCCCACGGCGCAATGTACAACATGGCGGTTGACGATGAATCGCTGGCCCAGGCAATCTGCCAGGCAATCCTCGATGTTGATCCCAACATGGTGCTGGTGGCCCTGGCCGAGTCCCGCTGGGTGAAGGTCGCCGAGGACATGGGTCTCCGCGTAGCGCGAGAGATATTCGCCGACCGAGCGCTGAATTCGGACGGCACGCTGGTGCCACGCTCCAAGCCAGGCTCCGTAATTCATGATGTCAACGAGGTGGTGGAGCGCAGCGTCCGCATGGTGACGGAGGGCAAGGCCGTGTCCATAGACGGTCGGGTCATCGACGTGCACGCCGACAGCCTTTGCCTGCATGGCGACACACCCGGAGCCGTGGAGATGGCCAGGGCCGTCCGATCCGGGCTGGAACACGCCGGCGTTGAAGTCGTGCCCCTTGGTCAGCTGGTCTGATGCTGGACCGCCCCAGGTTCCTGCTTTCCGGCGACACCGCGCTGGTGGTCGAGTTGGGCGACGAGATTAGCCCAGAGATCAACCGCCGCGTGCGCGACCTCACCGTCGCTCTGGAGAAGGCCAATCTGCCCGGTGTTTTTGACTACTTGCCGACCTACCGCTCAGTTCTGGTCTACTACGACCCGGTTGCCACCTCGCTGGACGACCTCAAGTCGGAGATCGAGCGGCTGGATGCCGGCGAAGGCAATCAGGATGTAGGCAGCCCGGTCGTCGTGGAGCTACCAACGCTTTACGGCGGAGACCACGGGCCGGACATCGAGTTCGTGGCGGAGAACGCCGGCATCAGCGTCGACGAGGTAATTGCCACCCACTCGGGCACCGACTACCTGGTCTACATGATGGGTTTCAGCCCCGGCTTCGCATACCTGGGCGGACTTTCGGAGAAGCTGGTCACGCCAAGGCTGTCGACGCCTCGCGCCGAAATACCCGCCGGGTCTGTCGGCATCGCCGAGACCCAGACGGGCGTTTATCCCATCGCCAGTCCGGGCGGGTGGCGGCTCATTGGCAGGACGCCGGTGCGGCTGTTCGACCCTTTACGAGAGCCGCCTGTGCTCGTAAACGCCGGGGATTACGTAAGGTTCACGCCCATTCAAAGCGTGGAGGAGTACGCCGAGTTGGAACGACAGGCGGACGCGGGTGAGCTAAGGGTCGTCACGGAGGCCGTGAATTGAGCAGGCCGGCTATGGAAATACTCGAGGCAGGGCTGCTGACGACGGTCCAGGACAGGGGCCGTTACGGATATCAGCGGTCCGGCATGCCGGTGGCCGGCGCAATGGACGTTTTCGCGCTGAGAGTCGGCAACGCCCTGGTAGGCAACGACGACAACGCGGCGGGTCTGGAGATGACGGTGCTGGGCCCGAAGATACGCTTTCTGGCGGCTACGTGGGTAGCCCTTACGGGCGCGGATCTTGGCGCCAGGCTGAATGGCGAACCCATGGCCGCATGGCAATCAGTAGAGGTCGCAAAGGGCGACGAGCTGAGTTTCCAAGGGCCGCTGGACGGCATGCGGGCCTACCTGGCCATTGCCGGCGGCGTAGACGTGCCGGTGGTGATGGGCAGCCGCTCGACCTACGTAAAGGCCGCCATCGGCGGGCTGGAAGGCAGGGCCCTGAAGCCCGGCGACGTGCTCAACTCCGATGGCGCATCGGCTGCGTACACCGCTCGTCGGGCGCCGGACAGCCTCAGCCAGGGATATGGAAGCGAGCACGACGTTAGCGTGGTGCTCGGGCCGCAGGACGACAGGTTCACAAAGGCCGGCCTGGAAATGTTCCTGGGCTCTCAATATACGGTAGCCATCCAGTCGGACAGAATGGGCTACCGTCTGGAAGGCCCTGTCATCGAGCACGTGGACGGTCCCGACGTCATATCCGACGGCACGGTGTTTGGGGCTGTGCAGGTGCCTGGCGACGGGCAGCCCATCGTTCTGCTGTCGGACCGCGGCACCACGGGCGGTTACACCAAGATCGCCACGGTGATAAGCTCCGACCTGTACAAGTTCGCTCAGGCTATGCCGGGACACACCGTTACGTTCAGGGCGGTGACTGTTGAAGAGGCCCACGAGGTCTACCGCAGCCGCGAGGCAGTGCTGGCAGGCATCCGTTCGGACTCGGGAGAGGATGTTCCGGTTTCGACGGAGAAGCCACGGACGCGTGTTGGAGTCAGCGACCGGGTGAGCGTAACGGTAGGTGACCAGCAGATCGAAATCATGGACGAGGGCGGTGATGGCGTACCTGTCCCGGCGTGGGCTGAGGAACCCGGCATCGCTGGCCGGTTCAAGGGCAGGGCCACCATTCAAGGCGAAACGTTCGAGTTCGATGTAAGGGTGCAACAATTGGACTGATCAAGTCAGGGCGGTAGGAGCATGGCAGTCAGGCCATCAAACATTTATTAAGGAGCTGATGAATGAGCAAACGAATCGCCATATTCGGCGTGGGGGCCGCGGGCAGTTACATCGGCGCCTTCCTGACACGGGAGGGCTACGACATAACGCTCATAGACATGTGGGGAGAGCACGTCAGCGCCATGAATGAGAAGGGGCTGAGCGTCTCGGGCTCGCAGGGGCCATTCACCGTCCCTGTGAAGGCGGTGCATCTGACGGACGCCATCAATATTGTTGAGCCTTTCGACATCATATTCCTGGCCGTGAAATCCTACGACACGGAATGGGCCAGCCACTTCATCAAGAGGTTCCTTTCGCCCACCGGCGTTGTGGTCAACAGCCAGAACTGCATGAACGACCGCTTGACTGCGTCGATCGTAGGCTTCGAACGGCAGGTGGGCTGCATCATGTCCGGCATCACCGTCGCGCTCTGGGAGCCGGCCGAGGTAAATCGCGGCGGCCAGCCCGGCAGGGACCGTGGCCACGACGTATTTCGCGTCGGCGAGCTGCACGGACAGATTACTCCCAGGGTGCAGGAGATCGCCGAAATGCTTAGCTGCATAGACGGCTCCCACGCCACGTCCAACATCTGGGGCGAGAGGTGGTCCAAGCTCACGACAAACTCCGTTGGCAATCCCGTGGGCGCCATGACCGGACTGGCTTCGCAGGAATTTGCTCAGGACCCCAGGGCCCGTCTGATACAGGTCCAAATAGCCAAGGAGACCTGCAGCGTCGGCCTGGCTTTGAACGTCGACATTGCCCCCATCAGCGGTGTGGCCGCGTCCACATGGGCCAAGGCAGACGACGGTGAGGTCTTCGAGGAGCTGGACGCCAAGTTCCAGCCCAGGCCTGGCGCAGCAGACTGGCGTTCGTCCATGGCCCAGGACGTGGTCAAGGGACGGCGCACGGAGATCGAGTACATGAACGGCTACACGGTTCAGCGCGGTCTGGAACTGGGCATACCAACGCCTGTGAACGCTGCTATCGTTGACGTCGTGAAGCAGGTCGACGCAGGCACGCTGAAGCCAGACCCCTCAAATGTGGAGCGAGTGCTGAGCGCGGCGGGCCTTTAACCTGGCCGGTTCCTTGGCGAAACGCGGGTTGAATACTGGTTAAGGGAGCCTGCATACCGGGTTATAATTAAGTCAGCTTATGTTGGATTTACTTCACCAGCTATCTGCCTGGTTGCTCGCATTCGCCGACAGCCCCTGGGCAGTGGGCATTTTGATGGCCACCTCCTTCACGGAATCCATCTTCTTTCCCATACCACCCGACCCGCTCCTGATAGGCATATCCATACAGCAACAGGGCTCCGCGCTCTGGCTGGCGGCCCTCGTAACCCTGTTCTCCGTCGCCGGGGCCTTAGTCGGCCATTGGCTTGGGGGGAGATTCGGCAGTCCCATTCTTCATCGCTTCGTATCCGACAAGAAGGTCGCGGTTGTGGAGGGCATGTTTCACAGGTACGGCATGTGGGCCGTGCTCCTGGCGGCTTTCACGCCGATACCGTACAAGGTCTTCGCCATAACCGCGGGCGTGCTGAAACTGGAGCGCCGGCCCTTCATTATCGCCTCCGTCATCGGCAGAGGGGCGCGTTTCATGATAATCGGCGGGCTAATCTTCTTTTACGGCGAGTCCATTCAGGTATTCATATCCGACCAGTTCGAGTTGCTAACGCTGGTCACCTCCGTGGCCCTGGTGTTGGGGCTGGCGGGACTGTTCGTGTTCGTCAGGATCCGCAAGTCCAGGAGAACGGCAACCTCGCAAAGCCTCCTCAAGTAGTCTTCCTGCCTTTTTACGATTCCGCATGCCATGGCGCCTTTCCACGCTGTTGTCTCATCTTGCGTCGTTCGCTCCTGACTTGCCATCACCCGTCTCGTTTCAATATGAGATATCCGTATAATATCGGGCACGGTAGAAATGATCGTAATATCCATGGTGGAAGGTAAGTATGTCTGAGATCAGCGAGCACGGATTCTCCGATTACCTGGTCGAAGCTGCTTGGCTTGAGGCCCACCTCGACGACCCAGGCCTGGTCGTAATCGACGTTGACGCGGAGGCCGCCTACAAACGCGGGCATGTCCCCGGCGCGGCGTCGCTGAATCCCGACTACGAACGTGATCCTGACTCAGGGTGGGTCACTACCATGCCGCCCGAGCGGTTCGCGGAGGTGTGCCGGGGTCTGGGCATGGGCGATCACAGTCAGGTCGTGGTCTACGACAATTCCATGAGCCTTCACGCCACGCGGCTCTGGTGGGTGCTCAGGCGCTACGGCCATCCCGACGTCAGAATATTGAACGGAGGTTGGCGTGCGTGGCTTAGCGAAATGAGGCCTGTCAGCTTCGAGCGGCCCGCTTCCGAGAATAGCGTAGCCTTTACACCGAGACTTGATGACTCAATGCTGGGCGTGCTGGACGACGTGAAGGCTGCATGCGGCCTGGATGACGCCGTGATTTGGGACGTTCGCACAGAGGGAGAGTTCGACGGCAGCGTGAACAGGGGCAACAGGCGGGTTGGGCACGTCGCCGGCGCAGTTCACCTGGAGTGGTTGGAACTCATGGACGCCGAGACACACCGCTTCAGGTCTGAGGCGGAGATGCGCGTTTTGCTCAATGGCCACGGCATCACTCCGGACAAAACGGCATACGCTTACTGACAGGCCGGACTCCGCGCGGCGCACGGGGTGTTTGTGCTGAAGATGCTGGGCTACGACAATGCCAAGAACTACGATGGCTCCATGTTCGAGTGGGCCAACCGCGACGACACGCCGATGGAGAGGTAGGACCGAAGCCAATTCCTTCCTGACGCGGTCATCGGTATGACCAACATCGGAAATCCCCATCGGTTCGTTGTTAAAGGTGTAATTGATTGATTTTAGCTACTGTCAATGTGAAGTCGCATAAGCTTTTGCTGGGCGATGATACAGCAACCGGAGGAGATGGTCTTGGTTGACAGAAAAGCCAGGTACGAGAGACGGCAAAGCGCACGGGACCAACGAACAAAGGATTCAAGAAGAGACAAGCGGCGAAATTTTAGGCATACGGTACTGGTAGGTTCCGGCATGCTGGCGTTGGTTGTCGCGGGTGTGGGAATTTTCGTGCTAATGGGGATCCTTCGGAAGGAGCTGCCCCCAACCAATTTCGGTCCCGGTCACTCTGAGTCCCTGCCGCCGGCGCAGATTAATACGTCGCCGATACCCCGCCCCATCCAAGAGCACGTAATGGAGCGTAATCGGACTCATCCACCGGGCCAAATGCTGGTGCAGTACAACTGCCGGGACTACGAATGCGAGCCAGACCTTGTAGAAAAGCTAATCGCGCTTGTTCAGAACTATCCCCCCACAGTGTACATAGCTCCTTACCCTGGCATGGACGCGAAGATAGCCCTGGCAGCGCCAGGCAGGCTGGTGACTCTCGACACTCTCGACGAAGGGCGAATTCATGAATTCATCAGAGAGAACCTGGATAGATGAGGGGAACAGAGACAGGTAGACGTTCTTCGGCGACCTTGCTAAATTGCGCCGTTTCTATCCACAATTCGGGAGACTCTTTGTTCGATACAGCCTGAGCAGTAATCGCAAAATTAGCGGTTAGCCTGGACGCTCGGTGCGATTGTGCTAACAAAGATGGTGGGCTACGACGGGGCCAAAAACTACGACTGCTCCATGTTCGAGTGGGCCAACCGCGACGACATGTCGATGGAGACGTGGGACCGAAGATCAACTTGAATCAACTGCCATTCACGTCAGTACCACTAGCATGTCCGCTAGTTCCTTTGGGTTCGTGACCATTGCGTCATGACCGGAGGGTAGTTCGCGGTAACGCCTAAATCGCCTTGTTCCCGCCCACTCACCCTGGGGCCCTCTGCCAGAAGGGGAAAGCCCCTCTGGACTCTCTTATGACGATTTTGAGATAGTGACTAAAGGCTCTCTCCCGATTGCCGGTACTGCAACGCCTCGGCCAGGTGTGCTATGCCAATCACCTCGTCCTCGGCCAGGTCGGCGATGGTGCGGGACACTTTCAGGATGCGGTGAAATCCCCGCGCCGAGAGCTGCATCTGCTTCATGGCCGAGTTCAGCAGACCTTTGGCCGTGTCGTCCAACTTGCACAGGTTCCAGACCTCCGTGGGCCCCATCTCGGCGTTCATCAGCAGCGGCGTGCCCTCGAAGCGCAAGTGCTGTAGCTGCCGCGCCTTCTCCACCCGTTGGCGAACACTCTCCGAGGATTCTGAGTCGGACGGCTGCGTCAGCTTCTCGTAATCAACCCTGGGCACCTCGACGAACATGTCGATCCTATCCAGCAGCGGCCCGCTGATGCGCCGCTTGTATCTAGCCACCTCGTTTGCCGAGCAGGTGCACTCCCGCACAGGGTCGCTGTAGTAGCCGCACGGGCAGGGATTCATCGCCGCGACAAGCATGAAGTTCGCCGGGAAGCTGGTGGTGCCCTGGGCGCGGCTAATTGTGACCGTCTTGTCCTCCAGGGGCTGGCGCAGGACCTCCAGCACCGTGTGGCCGAACTCCGGCAGCTCGTCGAGAAACAGCACGCCTCTGTGGCTCAGCGTGACCTCCCCAGGCCTGGGCATTCTCCCGCCGCCGACTAGCCCGGCGTTGGAGATGGTGTAGTGGGGCGCTCTGAAGGGCCTCTGGGTAATCAACGGCGAGCCGTTTGGCAGCAGACCACCCACGCTGTAGATCTTCGTCACGTCAAGCGCCTCGCGTCTGGTCAACCGTGGCAGCACAGACGGCAGCGCACGTGCCAGCAGAGTCTTGCCGCTGCCCGGTGGACCGCTCATGAGCAGGTTGTGACCGCCGGACGCGGCAACCTCCAGCGCCCGCTTGGCGTGCTCCTGCCCGCGAACGTCCGCCAGGTCGGTATCGCGCCTGGAATTGATACCCACTCCATTTGGCGAGATATCTTCATCTACGATTTGGTTGGCATCCGCTGTGATGGGTGAGATGACTTCGTCCCCGCGGAAGTGGGAAACAAGCTGATTGAGGTTTGCCACTCCGTACACATCGATGCCGTCCACCAGCGCCGCCTCAGCAGAGTCCAATTCCGGCACGAAAACCGATCGGAACCCCTCGTCCCTTGCCACAGCAACCATAGGCAGAATTCCGTTGGTATGTCTCAGGCCCCCGTCCAGCGACAACTCGCCCAGAAAGAGGGCTGACTCCGGAATAGATGGTACCTGGCCGGAGCTCAGCAGCACGGATATGGCTATCGGCAGGTCGTACGCGGGACCAGCCTTTGGCAGGTCCGCGGGGGCGAGGTTTACGGTGACGCGCCGCATGGGAAATTCGCCGCCGGAGTTTCGAATGGCGGCTCGGACCCGCTCACGGGCCTCCTGAACGGCAGTGTCCGGCAGCCCGACGACGGTGAAAGCAGGGAGGCCCGGGGAGATGTCTACCTCGACCTGAACGATGTATCCGTCCAGGCCGACCACGGCGCATGTTGTGGATTTCGCCAGCATTATTACGACCCGACGATGTACAAATCCTTAGGCCGCTATACTAAGTGCAGGCGACACCAGAGTCAACAAAAATGGCGCGTATGACGACAGCGAGGTGTGATTAGAGGCGGCGCCTTAGCGCACGCAAACAACGTAGGGAAAGTTAACAGACAGGTCCAGAAGACGAGGCAATCTTGACTATTAATATGGGCGATGCTAGCTTATGAAGCAGTTGGTCCCGCTGTAGCGAAGAAGAGGGGTCCACTCGCTTGCCCGACTGTCACGGCCAGATGTGGTATCTTCCGTATCAGCCAAAATAATGGGGTAGCCACAGCGGGACTTCACACGTAATTTATATTCGCTCCGGCAGCATCTGTCAACCCGTTTTTTAAGACTTTTTCGATTAATTCTTCAGATTGCGATTATCACTTCAACTATATTTATGCTAGCCGTTATAAACGTTAATGCCCGCCCTTCTGCCTGCGGGATTCCCTTAGATTTTCCCTGAGTCTGGCCAGCCTGTTCTTGGCCTCCACCACATCGGAACTGTCGAACGGATTTGGATCATACGCCGCCTTCCGTGCCGATGTCTGAAGCCATGCCAGGTGCTCACCTTCCGCAGGCCCCCCACTCATGATCGAGCCGCTGTAATCGCCGATAGTCTGCGAGGGTTGACGCGGCGGAAAACCCTTCTTTCGCAGTAGCTTTTCCGCACGAAAGTAGACCCTCAACATATCCTGTCTTCCGTCGCCGGGGAGTCCGGAATATGCCATGCGCGGCCTGCCATGGCGCAGCAAAGGTGCGAAACGCCAGACCGCCAGGCCCGCCAGTAGAAGGCTTACAACTGCCAAGACGGGTCCCAGTACCATGGCGGCAGTCTGGGCCGCCTCCCCGTTCAGCAGGTCGCCGATCCGTTGTGGCGCGGAGCGAACGGAGTCGTAAATGTCCTCGGACAGGTCCGCGCTGAAGATGGCTCCCACCGGTGGCGAGTCGAAGAAGGTGCCGCCCTCGCCAAAGCCGGCCGTGGATGGTCTGGGAGCGCTGTCGAACGGCACCCATCCCGTGTTGCTAAAGAATACCTCTGCCCAGGTGTGACGATCGCTGGCCCGCACCATGTAGGTGCCCGAAAGGGGGTCGAATTGTCCCGGCAGGTATCCGGTGACCAGCCGCGCCGGTATGCCCGCGCCTCTGGCCAGCAGCACCGTCGCGGTTGCGATGTCCATGCCCGTGCCGCTGCCTTGTGACTCGATAAAAGTTGTAGGGTCCGATGTCAGCGCCATCTGATCAACGGCCGCGACGTCGTACTCGTAGTTCCTGTCAATGTATGTGATTATGCGCCGCATGCGGTCCACATCGGTGAACGCGCCCGCAGTCACCTGCGTCGCCACCGACTGGATGCCGGAGGTGTCAGGGGGCATCTGGTGGTAACGGTACTCCTGTCGATTGGCCGAGTCGGCATTTCGCAGGTTGCGCAGGCTGAAGTCCGGGAGCGCCGAGATCACCCTGTACGTCGAGCCTGCCTCCAGTTTTCGGGAGCCGTCTTCGGCCCGAGGTATCGAAGCCACCATAGGAGAATAACCGCTAAAGAACTCTCCCTCCCCCAGCGCTTGCTTCATGAAGAATGTCTGATTGTAAAGCGGCCCCGAATGCAGGCTTCTTGGTTGAGGCGCGGCGTAAACCGCCCTGGAACCACCAGATCTCCGGCGGAACCACGCCGTGTCGTCCTGGTGCCAGACTCCGTCAACGAACCTGTCGTAAGTCTTGTCTCGCCAGTATGTCAACACAGGGCTTCGGACCTGCATGATCAGAGGATTCCCCGCCGATGGGTCCGTCGCCTCTGTTGGGCTGCTGCCGGAGCCAACATCCGTCCCCTGCCCTGTGCCGACGCCGGGTTGGCCTTCGCCCACCGGTCCCAGCCCTGCAGCGTCCAGAGCATCGGAGTTGCCTTGCGAGGACGCCTGACCATCAGGCCGGGTCTGATTCGGCTCAGGACCTGCATCCGGGTCTTCTTCCGGCGTTGCGGCCGTGACCGGCAAGGCCGAGCCCAAAGACTGCTGCTCGAACGAGACCTCCGGGATGCTAATGCGATCGCTGGCCCTCATCGGCAACACCGCCCCGTGGGCGTCGTTTATGGGATCGATAAGCTGCTTCGGCAACAGCAGAAAGATTGCCGCGGACGTCAGCATGGATGCGACAAATACACCTGTCCAGAACAAGCTGAATCCGAAGCGGTTCTGGAACCAACGTACGTCGGCGTTCTTGATCTGGTCCAGCAGGAAGGATAAGGCCAGGAAGGACAACAACAGCGTGGTAAAGCCGGTCAGAAAAATAATAAAGGTGATGTCCAGAGCCAGCTGACTCACGAAAAAGAAGATTGCGCCGCTCACGATGATGCTGGCGTATAGGCCCCCACGGCTTCTCATCTCGAAGGCGGCGATGCCCTGGAAAAGTATGAGAAAATACGAAATGGCCAACCAGTCGCCGTTTACGGCCTTCATTACCGCGGCGGGGACCAGCGTTAGCGAGCCCAGCAGCGCGAGGCTGACGATGCCCGTCCTGATTGGCGATTTCAAGGACTTGTACATCCAGCTGAAGACATGGCCGACCGTTAGGAGCAAGCCGCCCCCAAACCAGATCCATAGCGGCGTGCCCACCCATGCCATGGACGCCGCGACCCACCAGCCCAGTAGCAGCACGATAAAGTGAAGGGACGGGCTTTCGTCACCCCGCTTCATGTAGGAGCCGTTAACGAGCTCTTTCAGTGATCTTATGTCTTTGAATGATTTAGTCATGCTGATTCGTATGCGCGGACCTACGAGGCGGTGACGGCCTGCGCTTCCGTTGCATTGCCAGGCCGTGGGTCACAGAGCAGTGCAAGGGCTTTGGCGGCCTCTCCCGGCTTGCACTCCACCACTCGTGCGTCGGACTTCAGTAGCTCTGCAATGGCGTCGGGTGAGCCTTCGTTCCCCTGGAAGCCCGTTAGCAATATCGCCGATACCCTGCGCTGTGCCGCCGCCAGTCTGGTGGCCTCTCGAATGCCGGCTGCATCACAGTCCTCCACTATTACCAACACTGCGGAGAACGGCGGCGTCATCGCCATAAGGTCCGGCAGGGCACGGCCCTCACCGGGCTTCATGAGCGCAAGGGTACGCAGCAACACCCTGGCGTCTGTTGTCTCTTCGTTGATCCCGCCTGATATCAAACGCACAACGCCCTGGGAGCGGCAAACGAAGTCTCCGGCGCTGGCCGCCAGCGATACAGCGTGCTCCAACGCATCGTCATTGCCGGTGGGACTTGATCTAATGTCAAAGACAATAGTTATAGCGCTGTCTGGAGTTTTCTCAAACTCTTTCACCTGTGGTTGGCCGGTCCTGGCAGAGTTTCTCCAATGGATGTGGTGCCACGGATCTCCTGAAACGTAGCTCCTGGACCCGATGACCTGATCGCCCACTCTAGCTTTCAAGGCGTAGTGGGACGTGTCGCCGGAGTTATCCAAAAGCTGCAGTCCCGCTACGGGATGGACTTTTGGCAGCACCAGTACTTCTGTAGGGTTGCTGAGGTACCTCCTTCTTCGGAACAGACCAAAGGGTAAGCTGGTCTCAAGCTTAATATCGGGAAAGTTGTACATTCCGCGCCTTGGGAAACTGCAGTGGGCGGTAGTGGTGTGGGCGTCCTTGCGGCCTAACCAGGCGATAAACATGCGTTGCTTCTCCGCCTGAACGCCCAACCTGTCGAAGTCGTATGCCGCGCCGATGAAGACCGCGGGCAGGAGTCCATGATTTTCCATGCGGATCTCGAGGTCGCAAGGGTCGCCCGCCATGGGGCCTTCGTACATGCCCTTCCCTTGCCAGCCCGTAATCCTTCGCCGGACGCTGACTTTGCCGATTGCCAACCAGGGCATGATCATCGAGATGATTATGATGCCCCAAAGCACAGCGTCGAACAGCAGGAGCCAGCCAACGCGCGTGAAGCCCGCCAGCGCAAATAGCATCACGGCAACGACGATCACGCCTGCGCCGCGAGGACGGACAGCTATGGGCATGGGGATCACCTAAACAGGCACGGCGACGTTGTCGAGAATCTCCTGGACGATATCGCGGTTGTGCATGTCGGAGCCCGGGTGAGTGGCGATGCGGTGCGGCAAAACAATAGGTGCGACCTTCTTGATGTCTTCCGGTATGAGGAAGTTTCGGCCCTCGAACGCAGCCCAACCCTGGGCAGCGCCCTGAAGCAGGACAGTACCCCTGGGGCTGGCGCCTCTTGACACCTGTGGATGCTCCCTAGTGGCCCGCGAGATGTTTACCAGGTATTCCTTTATAGGAAGGCCCACCTGTACCTGCTTTACGGTGGCCTGCATTGCCAAAACGTCTTGCGTCGTCAGCACTGTTGAGACCTCTTGGGTCCCATGTTCCGCGCGGGAAAGTATCTCGATCTCCTGCGCCGAAGAGGGCAGCCCAAGGCTCATGCTAATCAGGAACCTGTCCAGTTGAGAGTCTGGCAGCGGAAAGATGCCGTGGCTCTCCATCATGTTTTGAGTTGCAATCACCATGAAGGGCCTTGGCAATAAATACACCTCCCCATCGGCGCTGACCTGGAACTCGGCCATGGCCTCCAGCAGGGCCGCCTGCGTGCGTGGCCCCGTCCTGTTTATCTCGTCGGCGATGAGAACGTTGGAGAATACAGGCCCTGGCTTGAACTCGAAGAGGTTCTGCTGCATGTTGAAGATGGATGTGCCCGTAATATCGCTGGGAAGAAGGTCCGGTGTGCACTGCACCCTGGAGAACCGACCCTGAATTGACTGCGCCAGGGTTTTGGCCATAAGGGTTTTGCCCACGCCGGGCGTGTCTTCCAGGAGAATGTGGCCCTGGGAGACCAGTCCCAACAGGACATAGCGGATGGACTCTTCCGATATGACCACTGATCTGGATATGTTGCCTATCAGCGCCTGTACAAGCTGCTGAAATCCTTGCTGGTCTAGTTGCCTAACGGGGGAGCCACCCTCCGTTTCCATCACCTGCGTCGAAGTGGACATCTGTCTGTCCTCACCGGAGAAGTAATATACGGGCAACGTTGCGCTACCCGGACAAATCCAGATCATCCGGAGTAACCCCCGCCGGATGCCTGAATAAAGTCATGCACTGCCTATTTTATCGGCGTGTGGCGCCAATTCCACCGAGTCGATACGTGACTTGATGGGCGACAGCACCTACCCGGTTGGCTTGGGGGCGGCATGAGGGCAAACTTGAGGCTGCGTAAGGTCGATTCATGCTGAACGGAGATGTCCAACCGCTACATTTGGTGACAGCCGCTTACGCGCCAGGCTGCTCCGAAACGGGGCACCACACGCCGAGGGCGCCCGTGCCCACGAGTTTCGGGTCGCTCTCGGGCGTGATGGGCAGGGTGTAAACGTGCGAGGAACGGCTTTCCGGAAGACTGGTCCGTACAGATTGAGAACCAAGCCTGCCCGCGAAGATAAGGCTGCGGCTATCGTGCGACCATGGCGAATGAGACTGACTGTACTGGTCGAAAAACATAAATATGTTGAGCTGCTCCCGCGTGGGCCGGAAATCGGCCAGGTAGTAAGTTGCCTTGGTATTCACGTCGAGGATTCCCCATCTCACCGAGCCGTCTCCCCCGTCCGACGGGGCGATGTAGGCCACGTAGGCGCCATTCGGGGACCAGAAGAATGACAGAAAGCGGTCGTGCAGTATCTGTTCCTCGGTTTCCTCCTGCGTATCCACCATCCAGAGGCCGTCGTAGAAGCCCGTGCCCATGTCGAGGTTCTTTGCCAGCCCTATGTGACGCCCGGCGGGGTGCCAACTGAAGGTGGCCGACCCTTCCACCTCCGCTACCATGCGGGTGCCGTCGCCTTCCGTGCCTGCCACCAGCAACCCCTGCTGACGTTCGCTCAGCTCACCGCAAAGGGCCATGCGGTTGCTGGTGGGACTCCATGACGGGGCCATGTACCGGCCCGAGACTACCGGAATCTGCGCAGCGTCGAAATCGTCCGACCTCATAAGGTAGTGGAGCTGTCCGGAGTGCACCAGGATAAATCTTGAGTCGGGCGACCACGATGCGAACAGCGGGCCCCCGCTGAGAATTCGCTTGGGGGCGCCCGTCGTGATAGTCCCGCGCACGAACAACGTGAGGCCGCCCTGCATGGTCTGCGCAACGAAGGCCAGGTTGGAGCTGTCCGGTGACCATAAGACGTAGTGCGGCGTCTCATGAGCGATGGCGTCCGTGCCGGGCTCATTGGCATAAATTTCCGTCAACGACTCGCCAATCGGATCGGTTAAGTATAGGCGGAGCCCTCCATGCCCGTTCTCCCCCGCGCCGTACCTGGACAGCGCCAGAGACCTGCCGTCCGGAGACCAGGAAGGCCACGTAAACCGCATGCCGGCAGGTGTTAATGGCCGAGTTTGGTCATTGGTTGAGGAAGCTATCTGCACCCGGCCGGCAGGATCCACGAAGGCTATTAACGTCATGCCAACAGCCGGCTTGGTTTGCGGATGGCCGTGACGCGTTCGATAACGTCCTCATGGTAAGGCAGGTCAATGTCGTGTCGATGAAGAGGGGCTAACCGCGGGCAGAGGATGGGCAGCCGCTCGGACAGGCGATTGTACGCGATTTCGGCCAACGCCGGCAGGGAGGCCACGTCCTCCGCGTTGTAGCGAATGAGAGTCTCCCTGGCCTTGTAATCGCCTTGGGTCCACTGCCCCCACAGGACCACCGCGTCGTAGCCGCTAAGCGCCGTCAGGCTTGAGGGTCTCCCGACGCCAAGCCGGGCTTCGATGGACTTGAGGCCGCCGCTGTACCCGGCCCGCCTTAGTGCGTAGCGGAGGTCGATGTGCGCCATATCCTGGAACATGCGGCCGTAATGGTGCTCCACGTACGGCAGGTCGAAGGAAGTCCCGTTGAATGTGACCACTAGGTCGTACTTCTCCATTGCCTCTCGAAGCTCTTCAAGGTTCTCGTCGTACACGTATGACGAATAACCTTCCGAGTCCAGGACCCCGACCACGGTTATGTATCCGGTCTCCGGCGACAGGCCCGTGGTCTCGATGTCGAGGAACGCTGCGTTTGTCCTGAAGTCCGCGTACAGCCGCCACATGTCTCTGGACGGCAGGCAGGAGTTGAAATAGCGGGCGTTTTTCTCGTCCAGCTTGGACTGCGACTCTGCTATCAAAGATTTCAGATAGTCTCGCTGCCCGTCTACACGGGGCGCCAGCGATTCGGCGGCGATAAAGTCGTCCCAGGTGTGGACGCCCGACTCCCAAAGCTCCCTTTCGGTCACTTTTCCGACCCTGGGAAGATGTATGAAGGTGTTTTTCAGCAAAACAGTGCACTTGCGGCCGGGAGGGATATCGATCAACTTAGGAATCGAGTGTAGCGAAAGCGCCGCGCAGTGTCCAGTTTGGTTGCCGCTTTTTCTCGCCTGCGAAGCCATGTCTGGGAGTCCAAAAAGGGCGGAGCCGCACGCCACTCCGCCCTTTATTGCTAATTCGGACCCGAACTAGGAAACGTTAACGCACACGGGCTTAACGCCGTTTATGACGTAGCCGAGCCTGTTCCAGTGGGTGTCCATTGGCTGAACGTTGCCCTTCTCGTCCTCGGCGCGGGCGACTATGATGTGGTGCCCGTCAGAATCGGGTGTCCAGTCGTAGTTCCACTGCTGCCAGGCATACTCGTAGCGAGGCCCTACCAGTTGCGCGTCATTCCATGTCTCGCCGCCGTCATGGCTCACCTGAACGCGGTTGATGTGTCCCGAGCCCGACCAGGCCAGACCTGAGATGTTGTGGCTGTCTCTGGAAAGCGCCATGCCTGGCTGGGGCCAGCTTATGAGGGACTTGACCTGGATATCCGTCACCGGGACGGAGGTGCCGTCCTTTTCCTCAATAATGTAACGCTCACCCTGGAAGAATCCGTGGAATTTTTCCGTGATTAAGGTCATGCGCCTGAGCCACTTGACTGACGCCATACCGTACCAGCCGGGAACTATCAGGCGAAGTGGGTAGCCGTGCTCCAAGGATAGCGGTTCGCCGTTCATCTCGTAGGCCAGAAGAACATTGGGGTTTCCGGCCATGTCCAGTGAGAGACTTCTCAAATACGGCTCTGTGTCGACGCCGGGCTCAGGTGAGCCTGAGTCCAGGCCTTCGAACAGGACCTCAACGGCCTCGGACTTGATTCCGACCTTGGCCAGAATCTCGTTGAGCGGCACGCCGCCCCAGATGGCCGTGCTTATCGCGCCGTTCTGGAAGGGGTTGCCGGGTACCCTGGGCTGCAGGTCGCTGCGGTTGTTGCCCGCACACTCCATGGTTATGGGAAGCGTCTGCTTGGGGAACTGCCTGAAGTCGTCGAGCGTGAGTTCCAACTGGGTTGAGACGTGGCCATCGATCACGAGGCTCCATGAGTTTGTCTCTTCCGGGGTTGGGAAAGAATAGTGGTTGCGGACGTAAAATAGAGAGTTCGGCGTCAGCCAGCTTTGCAGGGTGCCCTGGGGCGTCTCGCCGATGAGGGGGTCTTGTTCGATTGGAACCAGTCCAATCTCATCTGGCTGGGTACACAAAGGCTCTTCGTTTGCCTTCGCGGTCCCAGCCTCGGTACACGTACACTTCAGCATCATGCCCTCCAATATTAATTGAGTGGACATTCAGTCCTTGCGCCTAATGTACCCCAAAGCCACGACTTTCACAAGGGGCGCGGCCGCTATCGGCCCATAACGGGTCACCAAAGAGAGGCTAACCCCCGCTCATGACAGCGCAATCAGCCGGCGGTATACTGGTGCCGGCTTCTGCAAATACGAGGCCAAACTTTTCGATCAATATCGTGACTTTGGAGGACTGTATGCCTGCAACTATTCCTACCGAGGAAGAGGTCCTGGCTTATTTCGAAAAGCTAAGTAACTGGGGAAGGTGGGGCGAAGACGATCAGCTGGGCACGCTGAACTTCCTTTCAGATGAGAATACCAGGAAAGCGGTGTCGCTGGTGCGGGAGGGCAGGACTATATCGTGTGCCCGCACCATATCCTGGGAGCCCGCGCCCGACGTCTCCTCGACGCCAATCCACTACATGGTGGAGAGTGGGGAGGGCTGGGCCAGCGGCGACAAGATTTCCGCCAGGCCCAACCAGGCAGCCACAGACTTCTTCGGCCTTGTGTTCCACGGCTACACAATCACCCATATCGACAGCCTGGCCCACTTCTTCTGGAAGGGCAAAATGTATAATGGCCGGCCGGCGCACCTGATTTCCACCAGCAGAGGCGCCACCGTGGAATCGGTGGAACTGGTCAAGGACGGCATTATGGCCCGCGGCGTCCTTGTGGACGTGCCGCTGATACGGGGAATCGACTGGGTAGAACGGGGTGAGGGCGTAATGCCCGAGGACATCCTGGCCGCCGAGGAGCGATGCGGCTTCAGAATCCAGGAGGGCGATGTGCTCCTTATCCGTACCGGCAACCTGCATCGCCGTAACGTGGAGGGAGCGGTGAACCCCAGGGAGGCGGGTTCGCCTGCCTGCCAGGCGGCGTGCTTGCCGCTGTTTCATGAGCGCAGCGTAGCCGTGATGGGTAGCGATACGGGCAACGACGTCATGCCCAGCCAATACGTCAGCATGTCCCACCCCGTCCATCAGGTGGGCATCACCGCCATGGGCTTATGGATTCTGGACAATCCCAATCTGGAGGAATTGGCCGAGGCCTGCAAGCAAAGAAATCGCTGGGAATTCCTGATTTCCATTAACCCGCTGCGGCTATATAACACAACGGGCTCGCCCGTGAATCCGGTGGCCATATTCTGATTTCCGGCCGACGGCAAGTTCGGAAGATAATGAATCTCTTGCGCCCTATAGATCGTAATTATCCGTGGGCTTCGGATATCATAATTTTAGAGGAGCCGGACACCTGCCGGGGATATCCACGTCCGAGGCCCGAAGTCTTTAGCTTTTGAAACCGCGAAACGACTCGAATTAATCAAAAATTGGAGTAAATACGAAGAATGAATTTCTTGAAAGGACCGGCGCTGGTTGCCGGTATTAGCTTGATAGCCATAGCTGCCGTCGCCTGCGGCGGACAGTCCGCCCCGGCGCCTGCCGCTGCCCCGGCTTTGCCGGTCCAGGCGGCCACAGCGACACAGGTACTGCCCACGGCCACGCAGATTCCGTCAACGGCCGTGCCGGCGCCTACAACCTCGGCGTCTGTGCCGACTTCAACCCCGGAAATCGCGGCCACCTCTACGGCCACGCCGGTGCCTCCCACGGCGGCGCCGTCTGCCACTGCTGTGCCGCCCACTGCCGTGCCGCCTACGGCGGCGCCGACGCCGGAGCCGCGGGTGCAGGAAGTAGCTACAGACATAATAGGATTCGTGCTGGAAGACCTGCAGGTCCAGGTGGGAACGACAATAACGTGGACCAATCGAGATGCCGCCCCGCACACAACTTCCGCGGGTAAGCCACCCAACCGCACAACTGACTTCTGGCGCAGCGACAATTTAGGCCAGGGGGATTCCTATTCTTTCACCTTCGATGTCGCAGGTGAGTTTGCCTATTTCTGTGAGATCCACCCGGGAATGACGGCCACGATTACGGTGTCCGAAGGCGGATGAAGCTGAACAACCTGTCCGAACACAGCTATATGGGCTGTATCGTGCCTATTGGCTACCTTGACAGCAATTTTAGGGCTATGTTACGTTCGTCCCGTATTGTAGACGACGATAAACCAACGCCCTGGGACTGTCGAACGTTTCATCCAGCCCTTCTCTCGCCTGATAGATGACCAGGGAAGCACACGAGGCAAGAACCCAGGGCACGTTCGGCACTTTATCCGCGCAACGCCGGTGGAATTATGGTAGTAGCATACCCCAGTGATCCTCGCAAAGAAGAGTTAGTCCAGCTATGCGAACAGCTAGTGCAGGAACGGCGGCTGATTATCGTCAGCAACCGCGGCCCTGTGGAACATCAGCTAGCCGCCAACGGGCAGATGCACGGGCGCCGTGGGACCGGCGGTATAGTCACTTCGCTCAACACACTCACCTATAACATTGACTTTACCTGGGTTGCCAGCGCAATGGGCGAGGGTGACCGTGCGGTAACCGAAGCCTCCGAAGGCGCGAGCATCAAGTCGCCGATACCGGGACAGCGGCTCAGCCTTCGATACGTCGTTACGCCCCGAAGGGTGTACCACAAGTATTACAACGTATTCTGCAATCCCCTGCTGTGGTTTCTCCAGCACTACATGTGGAGCTCGCCCTACACTCCCAACGTCGACGGCGCGGTCCATGACGCGTGGGAAAACGGCTACGTCGCGGTGAACAAGGCCTTCGCCGATTGCGTAATCGCCGAGGCGCAGGACAGCGAATCGGCCCCTTACGTGGTGGTGCACGACTACCATCTGTATCTGGTACCTTTGTATGTGAGACAGGCGGTGCCCGACGCCACGATATTCCATTTTGTGCACATTCCCTGGCCCGCGCCGGCCTACTGGCTGCTGCTCCCATCTTACATCCGAAATTCCATATGCCGCGCTCTCTGCCAGAACGACATCGTCGGGTTCCAGTGCCTTCGGGATGCCAGGGCTTTCCTGCAGACCTGCCAGGAGTTTCTGCCCGACGCGGTGGTGAATCACGATGAGATGACGGTTGAGTTAGATGGGCGCGAGGTCAACGTTCGCGTTTACCCCTTGTCGATCGACCCGTCGGAGCTTCGCAGAATCGCGGACTCACCCCGCAGCATGGACTATGAGAGGCGGTTGCAGCCCCTGTGTCTGGAAAATACCATCGTCAGGGTGGATAGGTTGGAGCCAAGCAAGAACATCGTGCGAGGATTCCGCGCGTACAACCTGCTGCTGGAGCGCCACCCCGAGCTGCACGAGAAGGTCACGTTCCTGGCGTTCCTTGCCCCGTCACGGACGCGCGTCCGTCAGTACCAGCGCTACGCCGAAGAGGTTGAGCAGCACGTACAGAACGTGAACAATACCTATGGCACCGACACCTGGACGCCCATTCACACCTTCTACGAGAACAATTACACGCAGGCCATTGCCGGTCTGCGTCTGTACGACGTTCTGCTGGTCAATCCGGTCATCGATGGCATGAACCTGGTCGCCAAGGAAGGTCCCGTGGTTAATACCAAGGAAGGCATGGTGGTGCTGTCCGAGTCCGTTGGGGCCCATGACCAGTTGCGAGGCGGGGCCCTGTCGGTATCGCCCACGGACATTGAGGGCACGATGCAGGCGATGCACAGCGCCATAGTAATGCCGCCGGATGAACGGACCAAGCGGTGGTCCAGTATGTACGAGGTGGTGGAGAGAGAGGACGTTACCCATTGGCTGAAGCTTCAGATTGAGGACATGATGAACCTTAATTAGGCCGTAGCCTCATCAAGCATCCGAAGAAACTTTACAACCTCCGCGACGCCTTCCAGGCTGTAGTCGGCGTTATCGAGCACAGGCTCAGGTGTCCCGTCCTGGATGACGGCCACGCCAACACCGGATACTGCCCCGGCGTCAGTCAGCTTCCGTAAGGCAATCAACGCATCCACGTCCGTTGTGTCGTCGCCCAGGAAAAAGAGGGATTGCAGCTCGTGCTCCCTCACCAACTTCTCCATAGCGGAGCCTTTGTTCACTCCATTCCTTCCCCGAATCTCCAGCACCATGTTCCCCGATATAACCTCCATGTCCTGAATCTCGGGGACGGCTTCGACGGCCCTTTGCAACGCTAATCGGGCCTGTGCCTTGTCTGGCGACATGCGATAGTGGATGGCCAGGCTGAACTGCTTCACCTCCCAAACCAGGCCAGGTCCGTCGCCCGTGGGTTTTAGACGCGCCACCAGGTCCTCGGGACTGATGAGAGGCTCTGTAGCCTGAGGCGCCTGTGTCAGGCAGCCGTCGAAAAGGTACTCCGCGCCGTGGTTCCCGATGTAGAGAATGGGCTCCATGCCCACTCGATTCTTCACGTCTCTGGCGGGCCGGCCGGACATAACCGCTGTCATACCAAGCTTGGAGGCCAGGCTGCTCAGCGGCGCGGCCACGTCCGGATGCAGCGTTGCGTCGTCTGGCACGGGAACAAGCTCCGAGATGGTGCCGTCGAAGTCCAGGACCAGCCCAAGTTTGCTGGGGTCGGATATACGGATCCATGCGTCGACGTTGGCCAACAGGTTAGGAGGTTGAGCGGGCATTACGCTGCCTTTCACCAAGGCATCGGGTGCTTGATTAACGCCAATCGGAAAGCAGTGTTTCCACAGCGCGGCCGACCAGCCCGGCGGTCAACCTTATTTTATACGCATTGTGTTGCAAAGGTCGCGCCCGGTGCACGGCAGCCTCACCCAGTTCCTGTAAATCGATTTCGGCCACGTTCCTGCCGACGAGCACCGACTCGGCCGCCGCTGCCCGCCAGGGGACAGGGGCCACGCCTCCCAGCGTCACCCTGGCCGACGAGATGACGTCACCCGATACGGAAAGGGCAACGGCCACGCTGGACGTGGCGAAATCCATACCCCGGCGCTCCTTAGCCTTCAAGTAGACGCTTCCTGATTTGGCCGACAGGGGACTGGCAGGCGGCGCCGGCACGCTGACCGACGTAACTATCTCGCCAGGGACGAGAATATTCTCTGACGTGATGTCTACATCGGGTCCCTCGAAGAAGTCCTGCACGGGCACGGTGCGGGTGGTGTCGGCAGAAGTAAGCGTCAGCGAGGCGTTCAGGGATATCAGCGCCACAGCGATGTCCGAAGGGTGGACGATTACGCAGTCCGACCCGCCCAGTATTGCGTGGTACTTGTTCTCCCCCAGCGCGGCGAAGCAGGTGGTCCCGCCCTTCTTTCGACACGGGAAGCCAATGCTGCGGTAGTACCAGCAGCGTGGCCTCTGGCACAGGTTTCCGCCCAGGGTGGCCACGTTGCGTATCTGCGGCGTCGCCACGGACTCTGCGGCCTGTGCCAGCGCAGCGTAATCCCCGACGATATCAGGTTGCGACGCCAGCTCCGCGAGAGTTACCCCCGCTCCAAGCTCCAGACCAGAAGGCCCGACATCCAGACCCTGCATCGCCGGAAGGCCGGCCAGGCTTATTAACTTTTCCGGCCTGACAACGCCCTCTTTGATCTCGTCCAGGAGGTCGGTGCCGCCTGCAATCAGCCTCGCCGATGCGCCGTTGGACCGCGCAAGCTGCGAGGCCTCCTGAATGCTGCCGGGCTTAACGAACTCAAGGGGTTTCATATCTTGTCTTCCGGGTCTTCCTGCTCCTTGCGGGCCAGCGCATCGAGAATCTTGTCTGGCGTCGCCGGCAGGTCGTGGATTCGCACGCCTATGGCGTCGTAGATGGCATTGATAATGGCGGGTGCAACCGCTATGTTGGGCGGCTCGCCCAGGGCTTTCATGCCAAATGGCCCAACCGGGTCATATATATCGGCGAAGATCACCTCGATGTTGGGGAACTCGTGAATGGTCGCACCTTTGTGCTCCAGGAAGCTGCCGTTGAGGGTGGCCCCGCTGGCCGGGTCTGTTAGCATCTGCTCGGTCAATGCGAAGCCCAGCATCTGGGAGACGCCACCCTCCACCTGATTTATCGCCAGCTGCGGATTGATGATGTTTCCGGAGTCGTGCGCCGCGACGTAGTGGATGACGTCGACGTTTCCTGTGATCGTGTCCACCTCCACCTCGGCGAAATGCGCGCCGAAGGAGTTGACGATATAGTCGGTGCTGCCTGGCGTGATGGACGACTCCGTGCGAATCGGGCCAGTCCTGGCGGCCACCTCGGCCAGCGTCATCGAAGCGCTTCCGTCCTCCGTCTGCACGAGGCCGTTGATGATATCCAGGCCGTCCGCAGGCACGCCCAGGCCCTCCGATGCGGCGGCAAGGATCTTCGACTTGAGCTCCCTTGCGGCGTCTATCGCAGCCTGGCCCGTGGAGAAGGTCGCCGTAGAGCCGGACGTGATGGGCGCTTCCGGCGTGACTTCGGAGTCGCCGAACAGCACCTTGACGTCTTCGTACGCGAGGCCAAGCTCCTCGGCGACCATCTGCGGTATGGCGGTGGAGTTGCCCTCTCCCACATCCATCGTGCCTGCAGTAACACGCACCGTGCCATCTTCATTCAAAGTAGTCCATGCGTTGGTCGGAGAGCCGGGACCACCGCGATATATGAACATGCCCATGCCCACACCGCGACGTCTGGTGCCCGACTGATTGGCGTTTCGCCGGCGTTTGTCCTGCCAGCGGATGGCCTTTGCGCCCAGCTCCAGGCACTGTCGGAGTCCGTTGGAAGAAAAGGGCACGCCGCCCTCAACCGGCTGGGTGTCGATGATTTCGTCGGCTGGAGTAATTCGTTCCCCCGGCTGACCCTCGGGGCCGACGTGGTTTTTCATGCGGAACTCTAATGAGTCCATGCCCAACGCTTCAGCCACCTTTTCCATTGTGGACTCCAGGGCGAAATGCCCCTGTGGAGCCCCTAACGCCCTGTATGAACCCGCCGACGGTTGGTTGGTGTACACCAGGTATCCGTCGTACTGTACGTTGGCGCACCTGTACAGGTAAAGCCCGCCCTGCCCTGCCCTACGCACTACCCCCGGGCCCGAGGACAGGTATGCCCCAGTGTCCATGAGCGTCGTGGTGTGGATCGCGGTGATGGACCCGTCATTCTTCACACCTACGCGCACCGTTGTCTCGGTCGCGTGGCGTTTGCGTCCCGCGACGAACTCCTCCTCACGCGTCAGCTCCAGCTTTACGGGGCGTCCGGCGCTCCGTGCCAGTGCCGCCGCGATGGCAGCCAGTCGAGTCTCGTCCTTGTTGCCGTAGCCCGCGCCCATGGTAGGGCCGACCACCCTGACGTCGTCCGGGCTAACCTGCAATGCGGACGCCAGGCTCAGCTTGTCGGCGTGAACGCCCCGGCTGGACTTCCAGACGGTCAGTTTGTCGCCGTCCCAGGCGGCCACGGCCACACGGGGCTCCAACGCAGCGCCGGCGTGTGCAGGCGTCGTGAAGGACTCCTCGACGATGAGATCAGCCTCGGCGAAACCTTCCTCCACGTCGCCGCGCCTCAGCACCATAGGCCCGCCGCCGATAAGGTTGCCCTCAGGATGGACTGCGGGTGCGTAGGACTTCAGGGCCTCCCTGGGCTCTGTGACGAAGGGCAGCACCTCGTACTCAACCTCGATGGATGCAAGGGCCTCCTGCGCCGCGTCCTCGGTGTCGGCGGCCACGGCGGCAACCTCATCCCCCACGAAACGGACGGTGGTATCAAGAACAGGCAGGTCCGGCGCAACCCTGCCGGCCGGCGCATTGAACGGCGTAAGCACGGCGTGAACATCAGGCAGAGCCTCCACGTCCGACGTGTCTATCGATAGTATCCGCGCATGTGGGTGGGGGCTGCGCAACACCTTGGCGTGCAGCATTCCAGGCAGCCGGATATCGCCGGCGTACCTCGCCTCACCAGTCAACTTTTCGGGCAGGTCGTATCTGGGGACAGACTTGCCGACGACCTTATAAGACATGGGAATTGGCCATGGGACTAACTCTTCGCCATCAGGCGCGCAGCCTCTTGGACGGACTCGATAATGCGTCCATATGCGTTGCACCGGCATAGGTTGCCGACGAGGCCCTGGCGTATTTCGGCCTCAGACGGACTGGGGTTGGAATCAAGCAAGGCCTTGGCGCTCATCAGGAAACCGGGCGTGCAAAAACCGCACTGGCCACCGTCCCTGGCAAGGAACGCCTGCTGGATAGGATTCAGGTTGGAGGAATCGCCCAGGGACTCGACTGTGGTGACCTCACGCTCGCCGACCTGCATGGCAAGCATCTGGCAGGAACAGATGGGTTTGCCTTCCAGGAGCACCGTGCACGCGCCACACTCGCCACGGTCGCAGCCGCGCTTGGCGCCCGTCAGGTCCAGTTCATCCCGCAACACGTGCAGCAGCGTCCATCTGTGGTCTATCTCAATATCGAATGAGGAGCCGTTGACGTTAAGCGTGACCATTGAGCTAAATCCGGCCAAGATCGGACCTCCCAGACCTGTCCGTCATTGGGCGGTGATACCACCATCAATGACTAGCTCCGAACCCGTCATGAAGGAAGACTCGTCTGACGCGAGGAACAAGACGCCGTAGGCGACGTCATCAACCGTGCCTACCTTGCCCAGAGGAATGCGGGAAATGGAGGCGGCCAGCCCCTCGGGAGTGCCGATGTTGTCGGCAATCATCTCGGTATCTATGGGGCCGGGATGGACCGAATTAGACCGTATGCCGTCCTTGGCCAACTGGATGGCAGCGTTCTTTGTGAATAATCGAACGCCGCCCTTGGACGTGGAGTAGGCGCTTCCTCTGCCGCTGCCCACCAGGCCCGCCGTAGAGGACACGTTCACGATGGAGCCGCCACCGGCTTCGCGCATGGCCTTGATGGAGTGCTTCGTGCCCAGGAACACCCCCTTGGCGTTGACATCCATGATGCGGTCCCACTCTTCCTCGGTGGTGTCTTCAATGGGCGTTCGGCTGTAAATCCCCGCGTTGTTTATCAGAACGTCTAGCTTGCCGAAGGTATCTACAGCCTTCGAGACGGCGTTCTTCCAGTCGTCTGAGCTTGTGACGTTTAGCTTTACGAAGAGCGCCCTGCCGCCGGACTCGTTTATCTGCGCCTCAACCTGCCGCCCTTCGTTCTCAAGCAGGTCGCCTATTACAACGGCGGCGCCCTCACTGGCGAACAGAACGGCCTCGGCAGCACCCTGACCGCGTGCGCCGCCGCTTATGAGAGCCACCTTTCCTTCAAGCCTCATGATTCCATCCCTATTAAACCTCCGGGCATGTGGTTTCCGTGCCGCCGTGATTTTAGCACTTATTCCCAGGCAATCAAATCGATTGTATTGCACTTTGTTTGGTGAGAGTCTAGGAATAGTATTGAAAAACTTGACACGAACAAGCGTGCTGTTCTAATATGTTCTAAAGGGAAGATATGACATATGGGGGAAAGGTCATGAACAAGGCTACGGACGCCTGCACAGCCAAACAGATTGCCATGCCGGGGATGCCCATGCCCAGCCGTCCTAAAGCGGTCGCCACATGCTGTGACCTTGCCCCAGGTCAGCATGTAGTGTACGTGGGCAAGATAATGGGCGGACCTCGATATGGCACGCGCGGCATCGTCAAGGAGGCGTTGCAGCGCAAGGCCGTGGTAGACATGGGCAGGCTCGGCACTTGGAACGTACCGTACTTTTTTCTCACGCTGCCTCAGGATGATTTCGAGCACGCCCAGGCTGCGTGATGCGGCTGCTCAAGACGGTGGTCTGACTCGTATATGGATTGTCCAATGCCGCCGGCCCACCTGAGCTCGAATGGCCTCAGCACGGCTGCTACCACCATTTTCCTGCCAAGTGAATAACTTAAGATCATTCTCCGGATTAATCCCGATATGTACAACATTCAGGAGGCCACTGAATTGAATAGCGCGAAAGCTGGTCAAATCCGCGTAAAGGTTGTCGGCGTCGGCGGCGCGGGCGGTAACGCCCTCCTGCGAATGGTAAAAGGTGGCCTCCGCGATGCCGAGGTCATCGCCCTGAATACCGACGTTCAGGCCTTGCGCAAACTCAACGGCATCTACTCCTTTGCCATCGGACCGAATGCTACGAAGGGCCTGGGGTCCGGTGGGCGCCCTGATGTCGGCAAGAGGGCCATTCGGGAAAGCAGCGAGCAGGTTGCCACACTGCTACAGGGCGCTGACATGGTGTTTGTCGCCGCCGGCATGGGAGGCGGCACGGGCACCGGGGCCTCCGCCGTGGTGGCCGATATCGCCCGCAAGCAGGGAGCCCTCACCGTTGGCGTGGTCACCCTGCCCTTTTCTTTCGAGGGTCCCCGACGACGG
>JACZVF010000314.1 GCA_022572805.1 Chloroflexota bacterium | reverse complement strand
CGATCGCCACCACTACCCCTACCAGCAACATCGCAAATCCCCCGAGTCCCAGTGCCAGACGTCTTCGCGTCGCTTTGAACAAGTGCATCGTGGGTCTCCCTTTGGGCGGATCCCCTGCCAAGGGGTCCATCGCTCACGATGATGGTGTCTCTGACGGCGGGTCTTATGCAGGTTGTGCCCAGTCTCCGCTGATATCACCTTCAAGACCTACCTCAGATGCCTCCGTGAGGTCCGTGCCGCAATAGTCTGTTTGTGTCGGCATTCTCACGGGAATGGCCCTGCCGCTCTAAACTGGGCATAGGGCCCCCCACCATTTTCATTGTGTCCCGGGCCCTCGCTGCCTGACCTCGAGTTATATAGTCTTGGAGGGTGAATCTGCCAGTCCCAGTCGGCGGTAAAGCCCGAAGGGCAGCTTGTACGCAGCCTGATCGAACAACATCCTGCCCAGGCCATTCCGTATCATAATGCCGCTGACTACATAGGAAATGGCTCCAACTCCCGGAACCAGGGAGAGCAGCATCACTGGAATGGAGTGGATGGACTGCTCTACGCGATACTCCTCTCTGGTAGTCCTCCCCCTGACGAAGGAAAGTAGAGCACTGAGGCGAAAGGCTAACGTCCAGCCAAAGCGGGCCAGACTTCTCAGCCCCGGGATTGGGACTGCTATTGCCATGCTCAGGACCAGATGGGCGCCCAGGTGCTTCAGAAGGGTCCGGGTTTCAGACGTTGACATGGTGCGTTGCAGGTGAGCCGCTTGCCGGCTGTCTATTCGTCCTTCCCGTTCCCAACGCTCGATGGCCCGCGTCACGAAGGCCCATGCCGCGCCGCGGATTTGCCCTGCGACCCTGCGTCCCGCCGGCAAAATTGGTCATGTCAACAGAGCAGTATGGACGGCGTGCAAGCCATCCCCAGATACCTGGCTGGCTCTCCTTCCAGACCTGCGTGGAATGCCAGGCCTTTTCTACGCCGTGGAGTCGCCCTGCTTCGTGGACACCTCCTTACGCAATCTCCAGGTGTCCTCCAACACGGGTAAACTCCACCGCCTTGTGGGACTCGATCCTTGTCACGTGGCGGAGTCGTGACCAACTCGCGGTGCGATCTCCCGACGACCCTCCAGGTATAGACGAGAAACCTGGAGAGCGGTATTTTTTGTTATTAGCATAAAAGAGTATGTTAGCCATTCCAACAACTCCTGCGGCAGCATGGCAAAGGTCTGTGGGCGACGTGGTCGTGGGGCGACAGCTCGGTGTCGTCAATGCTGAGGGAGTGGTGGCCCATGAAAGGTGTTGCAATCCGGGCTGTGACAGGAAGGTAATCCGTTGAACCAAAACAGGGGGGCGTAACCCGTCGTGATTTTCTCAATAGAGCCGCGAGCGTATCGGGAGCCGTGGCAGTGGGGGTCTTCGCCTTTCCACAAGGGCTGGATGCAGTAGAGGCGGTGTCCGCGGGCGTCCTCCGAATTACTCGATCCTAATCCGCCTTCCAGTTGGCTAGAATCGCCGATCTGGTGGAGGGTGAGCCCGTGGACTTTTCCTATCCCCTTGAGGGACATAACAACTTCCTGATAAAGCTGGGGACGCCCGCATGGGACGGCCTCCCGGCGGTGGTTGTCCGGATGGGACGCCCTATCCGTACAGCAAATCGGCCCGGTCGCGGGGACCGGGCCGACTCTTCGTGGCGTGCTAGTTGGCCTCCTCGCTCGAATCCAGCAGTTGACGCCGGCTCTCGCCGCCCCTGGCTTCGTTGCTGCACGCTCCGCAGGGTGGATCGACCTTTCGTCCGCCGGCTTGCCGAAGGCTTCTTGTGTGGGTCGAAGGGTGTCAGGCGCAGCAATTCGGGTCGCGAGGCCGGTTGCACGTCGGTACCTTACGCCCGGTAAGCGCCCATTGCGTAGCAATTGACCGTAGGTCCGCGCCTCGCCAGGAACGACGATAGCTCGCCGTCAACTACTAGCTTCGATCGAGCAGACCCACTAATGGAGATCCGCGAGCTCGCCGAGCGAGCCCTCTTCGGCGCACGGCTGGAGGACAAGCTGACCGCCCCCGGCGAGCTCACAGACCGCTCGCCCGGGTCGGCGATCGAGGTGCCCGCCGCGCCCGCTCGTCCCGAGGGCCTCGCGTTCGTGG
>JACZVF010000313.1 GCA_022572805.1 Chloroflexota bacterium | reverse complement strand
GGATGTGCTGGGAGAGCGTGGTGAGTACGTCTGGCACAAGTCCACCGACCTATCAGGCTACGACTGCATAATCCTGCCGGGCGGCTTTTCCTACGGCGACTACCTGCGGTGCGGCGCCATCGCACGCTTTTCGCCGGTGATGAGGTCGGTGGCGGAAGCGGCGGAGCAGGGAAAGCTGGTGATAGGCATATGCAACGGCTTTCAGATTCTGTGCGAGGCTGGACTGCTGCCAGGCGTGTTGAGGGCCAACGACCATCTACAGTTCCGTTGCCAGTGGACAGACCTGCGAGTGGAGAACGCGTCCACCCCGTTTACGGCCTTGTTGGGCCAGGGCCAGGTTATTAGCGTTCCCATCTCCCACGGCGAGGGCAACTACTTTGCCGACGCTGCTACGCTTGCCATGCTGGAGCGCGACAGCCGGGTGGCCTTCCGCTACTGCGGCCCTGATGGTGAGGTTGCGGCCGAGTTCAACCCCAACGGCTCGATGAACAATATCGCGGGCATAACCAACGCCCGGGGCAACGTGCTGGGCATGATGCCCCATCCCGAGCGGTGCTGCGACGAGCTGCTGGGAGGCGTAGACGGTGTGGCCATATTCCAGTCCATGGCGGAGTGGGCGTCGGGCGGCCGACTGCCAAAGGTTCAGGAGACGATAGCTTAATGCTGGGTGTATTGCTCAGCCTCGCGGCGGCGCTGGGATTTGGCGGAAGCGCCGTCCTGGCCCGCGTCGGCCTGCAGTACGTCAGTCCGGTGACGGGGACTCTTGTGTCCCTGTTGGTCGGAATTGTAATCACTACAACTCTGGCATTGGTATTGCATTTCGACGAAATCTGGGCCTTGACCGCCATAGCTTTCGGCTGGTTCCTGCTGGTGGGGGTGCTGAACTACCCTCTTGGCAGACTGCTCAATTTCAACAGCGTCAGCAAGGTTGGGGTGGCAAGGGCAACGCCGGTTGTTGGCGCGTCACCCCTTTTCGCCGCTGCGTTGGCCGTCACCATTGGCGGCGAGACCATGACCTGGACCATTTTCGTGGGTACGCTGGCAATCGTTGGCGGTATCGCCCTCATCGTAAGTCAGAAGTGACGCTCACAGGTGTTGCCACAAGGCAAAAGGTGCTGGGTTACAGCTCGGCATTGGGCGCCGCCGTTTGCTACGGCGCGCTGGCAGTAATAGGCAGGAAGGTCGTAATCGACGTCGCCCCGCCGCTTGTGGCCACGTCGTTTTCGATGATAATCGGGACCGTCATCCTGGCTGCCATCTTCATGCAGCAGATCAGGACGGACCTGGTACGCCGGCCGGCACGGAAGGGCTGGCTGTTCGTCGCCCTGGCCGGGGGCTCCGCTACCTGGGGAGTGACATTCTGGTATCTTGCTCTCAGCCAGGCTCCCGCCATCTTGGTCGCGCCATTAACCAGCATCTATCCGGTGTTTTCGGTGTTGTTGGCGTTGGTCTTTCTTCGGAACACCGAAACAATTTCCAGGAGGACAGTACTGGGGGCCCTGCTGGTGACCGCCGGCGTGGTGCTCATCACGCTGGGCAGCAAATGACGACATTCGATGCCGATTCGGTCTAAGCCATGAGCGTTGAACCGTGAGCGTAGTCTATGAGCGTTGACAAGGAAACCCTGGACCAGCTAGCCATATCCGAGGCCGAGTACGAGGCCATCGTGGAGAGGCTGGGCCGGGAGCCCAACGATCTGGAGATCGGCCTGTTCGGCTCCATGTGGAGCGAGCACTGCGGCTACAAACACTCCAGGCCCCTGCTGCGCATGCTTCCCAGCGACAGCCCTCGCATGTTGGTGGAGCCCGGTGCCGAGAACGCAGGCGTCGTCGACATAGGCGACGGCCTTGCAATAGTCATGAAGATCGAGTCCCACAACCATCCGTCGGCCATCGAGCCTTACGAGGGGGCGGCCACAGGCATCGGCGGCATCGTGCGCGACATCTTCGCCATGGGCGCAAGGCCTATCGCGCTCCTGAACTCCCTGCGATTCGGACCCCTAACAGACGCCCGCAACCGTTACTTGTTCAGCGGGGTGGTCGCCGGGATATCGGGCTACGGCAATTTCTACCGCTTGAGCCAAAGGGACGACCGGTTTGACAGGGACCCCGGACCGGAGGAGGGAGGGTTCCGCTCC
>JACZVF010000117.1 GCA_022572805.1 Chloroflexota bacterium | reverse complement strand
CAGCCGGCAGGTCGTGCGGCGCCTCACCAGCGGCGTCGGCTTCCTGCTTAAGAAGAACAACGTTACCCAGATCGAGGGCGCGGCGGTCATCAAGGACAGGGCCACCATTGAGATTCAGGGCGCCGAGCCTCAGACCATCACGGCGGATAACATCATCATAGCCACTGGCGGGCGGCCCCTTCAGGTGCCCGGGGTGGAGGTCGACGGCAAGACGGTCCTGACTTACCGCGAGGCCGTGGTGCTTAAAGAGGTGCCAACCCGCATTGTCATCATCGGCGGCGGCCCCATAGGCGTGGAGTTCGCCGACATCTACCACTCATACGGATCGGAAGTCACCATCGTGGAAATGCTGCCGCGCCTGGTGCCCCTGGAAGACGAGGAGATCAGCCACCAACTGGAACGCTCCTTCCAGAAGCGCCGGCTCAAATTCATGACGGGGACCAGGGTCAAAGACGTGCTCACCAATAACGACGGGGCCCTGGTAAACCTGGAGGACGGCGATGGCAAGACCACATCCATTGAGTGCGATAAGGTGCTGGTTGCCGTGGGCATGCAGGCCAACTCCGACGGCCTTGGCCTGGAATCGCTAGACCTGGAGATGGACCGAAGCTTCATACAAATAGACGACGGTATGCAGACCAACGTCCAGGGGGTTTACGCCATCGGAGACGTGACCGGGAAGCTGTTGCTGGCCCATGTGGCGTCGGCTCAGGCGATCACGGCGGTGGAGACAATCGCGGGAAGGAACCCGCCGGCGCTGGACTACTCGCTTATGCCCAAGGCGACATACTGCCGGCCTCAGGTGGCGAGCTTCGGGCTGACGGAGGCGCAGGCCAGGGAGCAGGGGCATTCGGTGAAGGTGGGCAAGTTCCCGCTAATGGCCAGCGGCAAGGCCCTGGCACTGGGCGAGACCGACGGCATGGTGAAGCTGGTGATCGACGCCGAAACAGGCGAGGTCATCGGGGCCCACATGATCGGCGCAGAGGTTACGGAGCTTCTGGGCGAGGTCAGCCTTTCCCGGCTTCTGGAGGGCACCACCACAGAACTGGGTTGGCTGGTGCACCCCCACCCCAGCATATCCGAGGCCATAAAAGAGGCCGCCCTAGCAGCCGAGGACCGAGCGATTCACGTCTGAATTTTTCGGATATCCGGCGGTTTGCTTTCATGACCGGCTAACAAGGTTTATATCAGTACGTACAAGGTTTGCAGTTCCAGCGCGGAAGCAATGGATTCCTCCTGCAGGCGGCGAGGTGGCTGCCGCATCCAAGACTCCGGCGTACAAAGGACATAAGGATGAGAGTGGCCCTTAATCTGAATAAACAAAAGGTATCCGAGTATTACCGGCGGATGGTCCTGATTCGCAAGTTCGAGGAGGCCGCCGCGCGCCTGTACATGCAGGGCAAGATCCGCGGCTTCATGCACCTGTACATCGGGCAGGAGGCCATCGCCGCCGGCGCAATCTCAGCCCTGGAAGCCAAGGACTACGTGATAACTCACTACAGGGACCACGGTCACGCCCTGGCTCGCGGCCTCGACCCCAAGGCCTGCATGGCGGAACTGAGCGGCAAGGCCACGGGCACCAGCGGCGGCAAAGGCGGCTCCATGCACCTTTTCAACGCATCCAAGCACTTCATGGGAGGCCATGCCATAGTGGCGGCGCACCTGCCCATAGCCACGGGACTGGCCCTGGCCAGCAAGTACAGGGGCGACGATGCTGTAACCGCTTGCTTCTTTGGCGACGGTGCGGTGAACGAGGGCGAGTTCCACGAGGCCATGAACCTGGCCTCACTGTGGAAGCTGCCTGTCCTGTTCTTTTTGGAAAACAACCTTTACGGCATGGGGACGCACGTCGAGCAGGCCCACGCCGGAGGACGCGACATCTACCTGGCGGCCGAGGCCTATAAGATCCCCGCCGCCCAGATAGACGGCATGGACGTCGTCGCGGTTCACGAGGCGACACAGGAGGCGTTAAAGCGGCTTCGCTCCGGAAGCGGCCCGGTGTTCCTGGAAGCGATGACATATAGGTACAGGGGCCACTCAATGTCCGACCCAACGCAGTACCGCGATACGGCGGAGGTGAATGAGTTCCGCGAGAACGATCCGATAGAACGGCTGAAGGAGTTGGCGCTGCGAGAAGGCATCGTAAACAAAGACGAACTGGAGCTGATCGACCGGGAAATCGATGTCATCATCGACGAGGCGACCCTGTTCGCAGAGGAGAGCCCCGCCCCGCCGGCAGAAGCCCTTTACACCAACGTGTATGCCTGAACGCATGCGAATCTGAGCGGTCCGGACCCAGTTCTAAACGAATATTTCCAATGTGACGGAATGATAAATGCCTGAGATGATAATACGAGAGGCCATGGCCAAGGCCCTGCGCGAGGCGCTGGATGACAACAAGGACGCCTTCATTATGGGCGAAGACATTGGCGCATACGGTGGTGCATACGCAGTCACCAAGGGCTTCTTGGAAGAGTACGGCCCCGACAGGGTGCGTGACACGCCCATATCCGAATCGGCGTTCGTCGGTTCGGGCATCGGCGCGGCGCTGGCCGGACTCAAGCCTATCGTCGAGATCATGAACATCAGCTTCAGCCTGCTTGCCATCGACCAGATCGTCAACCACGCGGCGCGTTTCCGGTACATGTCCGACGGGCAGTTTACGGTGCCGCTGATAATCAGAACTGTCACCGGGGGCGGCGGACAACTGGGAGCAACCCACTCGCAGAGCTTCGAGGGCTGGTACGCCTCAGTCCCCGGCCTGAAGGTCGTGGTGCCCGCCACGCCTTACGACGCACTCGGGCTGTTCCGCACGGCGATGAAGGACCCAAACCCAATCATATTCGCCGAGCACTCGATGCTCTACGGCACCAAGGGCGAGGTGCCCGACGAGTGGTACGAGATACCTTTCGGCAGGGCTTCAGTAAAGCGTGAGGGCAACGACGTAACGATAATCGCTTACTCCAGAATGAGCCACGTGGCGCTGCAGGCCGCGGAGATTCTGGCCGAACGCGGCAGGGAGGCAGAGGTCATAGACCTGCGCACCCTGAGTCCCTGGGACAAAGAGACCGTACTTCGCTCGGTCCGCAAGACCAATAGAGCAGTCGTCGTGGAGGAGACCTGGCGCACCGGTGGCTTTGCCGGTGAGATAGCCAGCACCATTCACGAGGAGGCCTTCGACGACCTGGACGGTCCCGTGGCCCGCGTGGGCGGTGAAGACGTTCCTACTCCTTACGCGGGCAACCTTGAGGACGCGACGATTCCGGACGCTAATAAAGTGGTGAAAGCCATCCGGGATAACTTCGGCATTTAATTTACAGTCCATATTTGATTTCAAGACGATTATTCGAAGCAGGCGGCATTGACCGGCCGGGCTTCTTGGCCAAACGGCAAATGGCATCAGTGGGGGTACACTCTTGGCTACCGAACTAACAATGCCCCAGATGGGTTACGACATGCAGGAGGGCACGGTCGTCAGGTGGCTTGTAGAGGAGGGAGCGGAGGTCAAGACCGGCGACCCGGTGGCGGAGATTGAGACGGACAAGGCCGTTGTTGAATTCGAGTCCTACGCCTCGGGCATCCTACACAGGATTCTGGTGCCCGAAGGCTCCACCGTGCCGGTGGGACAGGTCATCGCCATAGTGGGCGCGCCGGACGAAGTGGTAAACGGCGCGTCAGCCGCACCACCCGCTGCCGCAGCCCCCGCCGCCACAGAAGACGAGGTGCCTGTCGAACCTCCCAAGGCCGCAACGCCTCTACCCGGACCCGCTGAGGTGCTCGTGCCTCCACCTGGTCCCACTCCCGCCGCGACGCCGTTACCAGTGCGTGCCTCACCAGTGGCCCGCCGACTGGCCGACGAGATGGGCATAGACCTGTCGCAGGTCGTAGGCACCGGCCCAGGCGGCCGCATCACCAAGGACGACGTTCTCGCCATCCATGCGCCGCAAGAAGCCGCGCCACCCACGCCAGAGCCCGAACCAGTAGTTGAGGCCCCCGCACCAGCTGAGGCTGTCGTCGATGCCGCGCCCACACCCGTCTCGCTGCCGGCGGAGGAGCTGACCGCCCAACCCAGGCGGCCCGTAACCCACGCAGCCGCGGAGGCGGAGCCCCTGTCGCGAATGCGCCGTCAGATAGCCCGCGTCACGCTTCGCAGCAAGCAGGAGAAGCCCCACTTCTACGTCACGTCCGAGATAGACATGACGGATGCCATGGACATGCGGCGTCAGGTGAACGCCGCGCTGGAAGAGCAGGGTGGCCGAATAACTGTCAACGACCTGATTATCAAGGCCTGCGTCGACGCACTGAAGCGTTTTCCCAAGGTGAACGCCTTCCTGCAGGACGATGGCATCGTAACCAACGACAAGGTGAACGTCGGCGTGGCCATGGCGGTCAACGAAGGCCTCATGATGCCTGCAATTCTGGATTGCGGGGGCATGTCGCTTACGGAGATCGGAGAGGCCAGCCGCGACCTGGCGGACCGTGCCCAACAGGGCACGCTGCACTCGGACGAGTACACCGGCGGGACCTTTGGCATCAGCAACCTGGGCATGTTCGACGTCACAACATTCGTGGCCATCATACAGCCACCGCAGACGGCGATTTTAGCCGTGGGGACCGTGTCTAAAAACGCGGTCGTCCGCGACGACAAGATCGTCGTGCGCCAGACCATGCACGCGACGCTATCAGCCGACCATCGCGTAATAGACGGCGCCGAGGGAGCCCAGTTCCTGCAAGACATCAAGAAGTCTCTGGAAAATCCCCTCAGCCTGATTTTATAGATTATTTCAGAGAGCGGGCTCCGGCAATCCGTAAGGCTGTGGCCGATAATCAAAGCATGCCAACTCCGGTGGCTTCGTCTCTCGACAAGCTCTCCGCTGCGGCGGAGTCCGAAGACATTTCTATTTCCGAATCGGACAGGACCACGTGGGCTTAACTACGCGTCCTCGTCAGGAGAAATTAGGGCCTCCGTTACGGACCTATTCCGTCTTCGGCCGATATGCCTTCGACTTCAAGCAGAAGTAACTTCCGACAATCTTCAAATCCCATGCGTTCCCAGCGGTGCCACGGCTGTGGAATTCCATCTGATCTGGGGAATCCCGACTGATGCCCTGGATTCAAACGGAAGGTTTCGTGAGCAGGTTGCACTCGACTCGCGCGTCCATATAAAATCCGAGCAACTGAAAAGAGGTGGTTTGACGTGAGCCTTAGAGGTGAAACAGCAATAGTCGGCATTGGCGAGATACCGACGCAACGGACCTACCCCGGCAGAACAACCTATTCGCTTTGCACCGAGGCAACCCGCCTGGCCATTGCCGACGCAGGCCTTCGCAAAGAGGATATCGATGGGCTGATTACACGCGGCTCCGACATTTCACCCATGGACCTGGCCGAGTACATGGGGCTCCACGTAAGCTTCTGCGAAGGCATCACCCAACACGGCTCCAGCGGCGCGCACTCGGTGGCGTTGGCCGCATCCGTTATCACCGCGGGCCTCGCCAATACCGTGCTGTGCGTGCTCGGCGGCACCCGCGACCCTTCTGTTGCCATCTCTCAGGGTCTGCCCCCTGCCAGCAAACTGACGGAGTTCGAGGTCCCCTACGGACCCGTGGCCGGAATGAACGGGCCGTATGGACTCATGAAGCAGCGCCACATGTACGAATACGGCACGACTCAAGAGCAGTTCGCGAAGATGGCTGTAAACCAGCGCTTCAACGCGCTGAAGAATCCCAACGCCGTCTTCAAGGACCAGCCCATCACCGTGGACGACGTGCTAAATTCGCGCTTCGTGAACGAGCCGCTGCACCTGCTTGAGAGCGTGATGCCCTGCGGCGGCGCGGCGGCGTGCATTGTGACAACGGCTGAGCGGGCGAAGTCGCTTCCCAATCCTCCCGTATACATTCTCGGGGCGGCGGCGGGCGTGACCGACCACGACATACTTTCTCAGTCTCCGGACATCACGACCACCCCTGTCGTAACGTCGGCCCGGAAGGCGTACGAGATGGCAGGGTACGGACCGAAGGACATGGAGTACGCGCAATTCTATGACTGATACACGATTCTCGCGGCCGTGAGCCTCGAAGATGCCGGGTTCTGCGAAAAGGGAGAAATAGGCCCATTCTACGACTCCGTCGATACGACCTACCGCGGGGAGTTTCCCATCAATACAGACGGAGGCCAGTTGTCGGGAGGGCAGCCCGCCGGTGGAACGGGCGGATTCAGACACGTGATCGAAGCCGCCCGACAGGCGATGGGGCGGGCTGGGGAGCGGCAGATAGCCAAGAAGAACCTGGGCATGGTGAATGGTTGAGGGGGAAGCGCGAGCGTGATGTGCACGCTCATACTTGGCACGGAAGCCACACTTTAGCCAGGGAGGAGCGCCGTGACGGCAGAATACAGCAGGCCTCTTCCAAGGCCCCAAAATATCGAGCTAACCAGACCGTACTGGGACGCGGCGAAACGCCACGAGCTGGTGATGCCCCGCTGCAAAAAGTGCGACCACTTTTTCTTCTACCCCAGGTCGGAGTGCCCGCGTTGCCTTTCCACGGAGATAGAGTGGACCAAGGTGAGCGGTCAGGCGAGGCTGCACACATTTACCATTGTGAGGCAGCCCGTCAATCCAGCCTTCCTGGAGGACGTGCCATACGTTTATGCACTGGTTCAGCTCAACGAGGGGCCGCGTATGATCTCCAACGTCGTGGAATGCGAAATCGACGACGTAAGGGTCGACATGCCGCTGACGGTGGTCTTCGACGACGCGACGCCGGAGTGGACGCTGGTGAAGTTCAAGCCCGCGGGTTAGAGCGGAGTTGCGGATGGCGGCGGGTCCACCTGGGGTGTCCCGCGCGTTCGTACAGGGCCGGACGCCCCTAGACCACGCCTGCTTTGACAAGGTCGTCCAGCTCGCGCGGCGTGAGGCCGAGCTCCCCGCAGTACACTTCCTGATTGTCCTCGCCCAGCAGAGGAGGGCGTCGCCTGATCTCCCAGGGGGTGGCCTCGAACCTGTACGGCGCCCCTGGGTACACGAAAGACCTGCCCAACTCGGGATGCTCGACCGTTACCTGCATGCCCCGCTCCTTAAAATGCGGGTCTTCAAGGGCCTCCTCCGGCGAATATATGATTCCCCACTGGAAGCCCAGGTCTTGAGCCCTGCGAAACAGGTCAAACGAGTCAACATTCTGAGCCAGGGCTTGAACCGCCGTCATGATCTCATGGTGCTGTTTGAGGGCATCCGGATCGCCCTTTCGCATCGCGTCCATACTGGGCGGACTGAGGTACTTGCCGAGGTCTCCCACATAGCCCTCTTCTTCGAGCCACGCAAGCAGGTGAAACCACTGCTCCTCGGTACGGGCTGGGAAGCCGACGTTTATGTAGCGCCCATCACGACACAGGAACTGCGTAACGGGCGTGGGGTTGGGCGCCGCGTGACGGCCTGTTTGCCGCTGCACGACGTCTCCGGCAACCAGCCAGTTAAACACCGCACCCTCCGTCGTTACGTTCAGCGCCGCGTGCATGTTCACGTCGATAAACTGCCCTTGCCCGGTGAGCTGTCTGTGGACGAGCGCGGTCATGATGCCTATCGCGGCGAAATGACATGCGGTGTGGTAGCCCTGGTTGCCGCCTCCCCGCACCGGGGCCATGGAGTGGTCGTCGTACCCGCAGCTCCACACCGGTCCGGCAAACGAGAGGGCGGTCAGGTCCGTCGCCACGTAATCGCAGTACGGCCCCTTCTGCCCAAAAGGCGTGATCGCCGCCATGACCAGCTCGGGGGCGATTTCACGTAGATGCTCATAACCAAGGCCCAATCCCTGGAGGCGGCCAGGAGAAAAGCTGTCGATCACAACATCTGCTCTCGCGACTAGCTGCCGAAAGATTTCTCGGCCCCGCGAAGACTCGATATCCAGCGTAATACTCTTTTTGTTCGTGTTGTAGTGCCAGAAATAAAGGCTGCGGTCCACACCGGGTTCATCTTCGAAAAATGGCGGGTACTGTCGGGTCTCGTCGCCACCGGGAGGCTCGACTTTTACGACATCGGCGCCCATATCGGCCAGGAGTTTTCCGCACCAATCGCCTAGCTCGCCGCCGAGCTCCAGAACACGGACGCCATCCAACACGGCCGCCACCTAGATCACCCCTTCCGTCATAAACTCCTCGAACTCTTCATCTCCCAGACCCAACAGCTCTCTGTACGCAAAGTCGTTATCCTGCCCAAGCAGCGGCGCCCCAAGTCTTACCCGGCCCGGCGTCTCAGACAACCTTATCGGCAAGCCCTCGACCCTCACCCGGCCCATCTCACCGTGTTCGACTTCAGGAAACGTCCCCCACTCCAGGTTGTTGGGATCGTTATCCAGCCGCTCGGCGGGATGTTGGACGACTGCCGCGGGCACGCCCTTATCTTGTAGCACCCGCATGACCTCCACGGGGTCGCACCTGGCCGTCCATTCCTCAATAAGGCGGTCCAGCTCGTCTTGATTGCGTATGCGGTCATCCAGAGTCTGGAATCTAGCATCGTTTGAAAGCTCGGGGCTTTCCATTGCTTCGAGCATTGCGTCCCAGTCGCGGTCATGGCGGACGGCGATAGAAACCCACTGGTCGTCGCCCGCACACTTGTAAATGCCGTGAGGGGCCATGGGCGGGTATTGGCTTCGATTGCTGTCCGGA
>JACZVF010000116.1 GCA_022572805.1 Chloroflexota bacterium | reverse complement strand
CGGTGAAGGAATTGGAAGCGTTCTTCCAGGTATCGTACGAGTGTCAACAAAAAAGTATTGCTGGCGACCCCGACCGGGGTCGAACCGGCGATCTCAGACTTGACAGAACCATCGCTGCTTGACCGTGGATTGCACCGGGCCTAACATTAGATGAGGCGCCATCTGCTCGCCTATACTCGCGGAACTCTGACCGTCCTCCTAGGTTAATTCACCCCCTCCCCAAGACCATATCAATAACCAGGAGCCCAATATGAAGACCTCAGCCATGTATGCAAGGGTAAGCTCTGATAGGCAAGAGCAGGAAGACACCATCCAGAGTCAACTGGCGGAACTCAGAGCCAGGGTCAAAGAAGATAGTTCTCCTCAGTGCGAAGAGTTCATAGACGAGGCTTATGCCCGAGACAACCTTATGAGACCTAACCTCGACCGACTCAGAGACCGGGTGACTCAGGGGGATATCGATCGAATATATATCCAGTGTCCGGATAGGCTGGCCAGCGGGGCGAAACTCGTAATTCTGGTGGAAGAATTTGAGGATCACGGGGTGGAGGTCATATTTCTCAAAGGGTCTGTGGAAGATACTCCCGAGGGGAAGCTACTTCTACACATGCAAGGTGCCATCGCAGAGTATGAGCGGACTAAGATCGCCGAGCGTACTCGTCGTGGCAAACTATACTGGGCAAAACAGGGAGCAATGGTAGGCGGCCACGCTGCTTATGGCTACAGCTTCATCCGTCGGACTGACACCGAGAGGGCCAGACTCGAAGTAGATGAATTCAAGGCAACAGTCGTGCGGCAGATGTATACCCTACTAGTTGAAGACCACATGAGCACCCGAGGTATAGCAAAAAAGTTAACAGATCAAGGAATACCCACAGCCAGAGGAGCTAACCAGTGGCAGCCCACCGCCGTTGACAGGATCCTCAAGAACCCCGTCTACAAGGGCAAATTCATCTACTGCAGGACTGAGTCCATAGCGCCATCCAAGAGACTTACCCAGGATCCCTACAAGCAGGTTCGAAAAACGGGTAGGAAAACTAGGCCTGAAGAAGAATGGATCGTCATTCCCGTTCCGGCCATAGTGGACGAGTCCATTTGGGACCTGGCAATGGCACAGTTGAGTCGAAACTCGCTTCATTCGAAACGCAACAGTCGTCACCCATACCTGTTGAGAGGTCTCATACGATGTCCTCGATGTGGGTCCACATATTCTGGTCATGCTGTAAAGGGAATTCGTCGTTACAGGTGTATCCAGACTGATTCAAGCGTGTCCTCGACAGGAAGGCGCTGTCGCCCAGGTTCGTTCACGGCCGAGCCTGTAGAGGTGGCCGTATGGGAGGCCGTGGCAGAAGCATTAAAGCAGCCAAACATTCTTATAGCGGAGTATGAACGCAGGTTTTCGGATCTAGGTTCTGCCGATGCCATAGAGCGGGAGCAAAAGCAGCTGTCTCTGGCGCAAAAGCGCCTGGCCGTTCAGGAAGACAGGATCACCGAGGCGTACGTCAACGAGGCGATGGAACTTAATCGGTACAAGATCGAGATGGAGAAACTGCGAGAGCGGCGTGGTGGCCTTGCGAACATGCAAAACCAAATGTTACGAAAGGCTGCCCAAGAGCAGGACGCCAACGCCGGGCTCCGATACTTGAAGAATTTTTGTGATCGAGTATCGCAGAGCTTGGAAAATCTGACTTATGAGGACCGCCAGAAACTACTTCGGCTCGTGGTGGAACGCATAACGGTCGAAGACAACAGGGTCAGAATTGAGACTATAATCCCACCTAACCAAGGTGTGCAATTGCGTACACGTCGCCCTGAGCCTGTCGAAGAACTGCGCCCGCAGGAAAGCGTAACCGCGACTACCCTGGATAGACTCAGACCCATCCCCCTACCCGCTAATCACCACCGGGTAGTCGTACTGCTCGCGCAGGACGCGCTTGAGGACTTTTCCGAGAGGGTTGCGCGGAAGCTCGTCGGTGAACACGACCGACTCGGGCTTCTTGAAGCTGGACAGGCGCTGACGGCAGAACTCGATTATCTCGTCCTCCCGTGCCGTCTGGCCGTTCTTTAGCACTACTATGGCGCGCACGCGCTCGCCCCAGTCCACGTCGTTCACGCCTATAATGGCCGCTTCGTCCACGGACGGGTGGGACTGCAACACCCGCTCCACCTCTTCGGGGGAGATCATCTCGCCGCCCCGCTTTATAAAGTCCTTGGCCCGACCTGCCAGGAAGATGTAGCCCTCGTCGTCCTGGTAGCCCAGGTCTCCGGTGAAAAGCCAGCCATCTCGAATGGTCTCGGCCGTGGCGCTCTCCTGGCGCCAGTAGCCCTTCATGAGGCGGGGACCCCGGGCCGCGATCTCGCCTACCTCTCCCACGACGACGGGTTTACCGTCCTCGTCGAAGATCTGCACCTCTACGTCCTCCAGAGGCCTGCCGATGGAACCCAAACGCTTCAGCTTGGCCTCGTTCTCCTCATCGGTGCCGTCCAGCATGTGGGCATCGGGAGGCAGCATGGTTATAGTCGCCGCCGTCTCCGTCTGGCCGAATGCATTGATAAAGTGGGTGCCTGGAAACTCGGCTATGGCCCGCTTGATAACCTCCAGCGGCATGGGCGCTGCGCCGTAGGTTATGACCTCCAGGCTGCTGAGGTCGTGTTCATGGAAATCCGGGCTGTCCATCACCATCTTCAGCATGGTGGGTACCATCATGGCGCGGTTGGCCCGTTCGCTCTCCACCAGGCGCATCCACTCCAGGGGCTCGAACTGGCGCTGAATTATAAGTCTGCGTCCTCCGTATATGGCCGCTAACGCAGCCTGCACGCCGGCGATGTGGTACAGGGGCACCGTAAGGATGTTCCTGTCGTCGGCATCGGGGTCGGCCGGGGTTACGTTGCCCAGGATGTAAGAGGAGAAGCTGTCGTGGCTCAGCATCACGCCTTTGGGAGACCCCGTGGTGCCCGCCGTGAACATAATTATGGTCAGGTCGTCGCCGTCCGCTCCCGGATAACGCTCCTCGTCATCGCCGGCATCCAGAAGGGTCTCGTAGTGCCGCCAGCCATCGACCGGGTCTTCCAACGCGACGTAGGCGTCCACACACCCGATCTCCTTGGAGCAGTCCTTTACCAGTTCAACGTACCTGGCCCCCACCAGCACCACCTTGGGCCCGGCGTCGTTGATCATGTACGCAAGCTCATCGGCGCGGGCGCGGAAGTTCATGGGCACATATACCGCGTCGAGCTTGGCGGTGGCGAAATAGGCCTCGATATGCTGGTTGCAATTCACCTGCAACATGGCCACTCTGTCACCCGGGCCAATGCCAAGCGCCGCCAACGCGTTGGCCAGTCTGTTGACACGGCGCTGCAGCTCAAGGAAGGTGATTCGCTTATCCTCGAATATCACCGCCTCTCGGTCCGGCACGATCAGCGACGAAATGGTCAGGAATTCCGTGGTGTTCATGCTCTGGAGAAACCCTCCGGACAATGGTGGGAATTTGTTGTTGGCCCGTAAAGATTAACACCAATTCCTGATGATTGACAATTCCTGAAACAGCAGACCGGGTCAGCCCCAAGTTAACGAGGTGGGAAGGCAACACCGCCACCTCAGGCCAATGGCTAAACGAGAAGGCCTGGTCAGCGTAAATTGGGTTGGAATGCACAGCCAACCCGCGGCCGAGTGATGACCGGATTTTCATTGATTTGGTGCAGCCACGCCTCTATAATCGACTGTGGCATTTTCGCCGCAGCCGCCTGCGTGTTACTTGGTGATCCATGCCCGTTAACTACTCCGAACTGGCCCCCGGCGACGAAATCTCCAGCCGCACGCTGATACTGGATGAAGATTCCGTAGACAGGTATGCAGCAGCGGTCGCCGACCCCAACGTGGTCCACAACGCGGACGGCATGAGAATGGTGCCGCCAATGGCCATAGCGGCGCTGAGCCTGGGCGGAGTCATCAACGACCTGGAAATACCCGGCGGCACCGTTCACGCAAGCCAGGAGCTAGTGTTTCCGCGCGCGGTACCCGTGGGCTCGACGCTGGAGTGCACGGCCAAACTGGCGCAAAACTCCATCCGAGGGGAGTGGCGGTTCATGGTGGTGGACCTCCGTGTGACTAATAAGGTCGTGGGCGGCGTTGCCGGCGAGGGTGACGCGGAAGTAATGACCGGCAGAAGCACCATAATGCTGCCGGCAGATGCCTAGATATACCGGCCCGGCAGACCTTCATAGGCCCGCCGATGTCGGCTGAGGATCGTACCTAAGGGTTGAGTCGCAAGGACCTGAGCATGCAGACCGATACCGCCCTGCCAAGAGTCCAGAGGACAATTACGCAGGAACAGATTGAGCGATACGCCAGGGCGTCCGGCGATTACAATCCCATCCACATTGACGAGGATTTCGCCGCCAAGTCTCAGTTCGGCGGCAGAATCGCCCACGGAATGCTAATTGCGGCGTCCATCTCGGAAATGATGACGGCTGCTTTCAAGGCCGATTGGCTGAACGGCGGCCGGTTAAAGCTGCGATTCCGCGCTCCGGTGTTCCCCGGCGACACCATTACCACCAGCGGCATCGTCAAGAGGGTCCGTGAGGTGGACGGACGGCAACAGGTCACTTGCGCCGTGGTGGTCCGCAGGCAGGACGGCGAGGCAGCCATAACCGGGGATGCAGTAGTCACGACAGCGATGGACTAGAGGGGAACATTCCGGCAGGAGGAAAGCAACTTGACGACTGGAAGCAGACTATGTCGAGTGGCAGTTGACGCTATGGGGGGAGATCACGCCCCTCACGATGTGGTGGCCGGCGCAGTTGCCGCCGTTAGGGGCGGCGGCATACAGGTCTCGCTGGTAGGCGACCCCGACCAGGTGCGGGCGGAGCTGGCAAAGCATGACGTCGAGGGCCTTCCAATTGACGTCGTCCCGTCCGAGGGGGTGCTGGTGGAAGGTGAGCCCCCGGCTTTGGCGCTGAGACAAAAGCCCAAGGCATCCATCCTGGTAGCCACCGGCATGGTCAAACAGGGACACGCCGACGCGGTGGTCACGATGGGGTCCACCGGGGGCACAATGGCGGCGGCAGCGGTAGTCCTTGGAAGGACGCCTGGCGTGGAACGGCCTTCCATCGGCGGTCCGATTGTCGGCTTAGCTCCGCACACGTTCATTGCGGACCTGGGAAGCAACGTCGACTGCAAGCCCGCTCAGCTTTTGGGCTATGCCGTGATCGGCGACGTATTCGCCAGGCAGTTCTGGAACATAAAAAGACCCCGCGTGGCGATTCTCAGCGTGGGTTCCGAGGCCGGCAAAGGCAACGCTTTGGTGCAGGCGACATCGAAGTTGTTGAGCGAAAGTCACCTGAACTTCATCGGTAACGTCGAGGCCAATGACATTCCACTCGGCAGGGCCGAGGTGGTGATCTGCGACGGCTTCGTGGGCAACGTAATCATGAAGCTAACGGAGGGACTGGGCGCCGCGCTATCGGAGCACCTGCGAAAGAGCCTGGCGGGAAAGTTATCGGAGTCCGACCTCGACCATGTGATTAAGGACGTGTATGATCTGAACAACGTTGTGGAAACGATGGGAGGCGGCCCCATACTGGGCGTCAACGGCGTGAGCGTCGTGGGGCATGGCTCCGGCAGGGCAGAGGCCGTTCAGCGGGCAATCGGCACCGCCGAGTTCGCTGTGAACAACGGCTTCATCGCCAAGATTAACGAAGAGCTGTCGCAGATACAGCAGTTGGTGGACGACTAAGTCACTATCTCAAAAAGGCGGATGCCTCGTTCCCACCCACCCACCCTGGGGGATCTTGTTCATGGGGGCACATCCCCCATGCCCTCTGCCAGAGGGGGAATGCCCCTCTGGACTCCGCCATGACCATTTTGAGATAGTTGCTAAGGTCCGCTTGGCTGGCGTTGGGTCGAAATATCAGGAGACGAATTGAGCAAGTCCGACATCGAAGGCAAGACAGCCCTTGTGACCGGAGCTTCAAAGGGCATCGGCAAGGCCATCAGCCTGGCCCTGGCAGATCTGGGTGTAAAAGTAGCTGTGAACTACAATTCATCCGAGGCGAAGGCCAAGGAGGTCGCGAAGCAGATTGGCGACTCGGGCGGCGAGTCACTCATCGTTCATGCGGACGTGAGTGACGCCAAAGCGGTCACGGCCATGGTGCACAAGGTGAACGAGGCCTGGGGCCAGGTGGACATCCTGGTGAACAACGCGGGCATCATCAGCGACGGCCTGCTGCTGCGAATGAGCGACGAAAGCTGGGACCGCGTGATTGGCGTGAATCTGAACGGGACCTTCTACTGCGCCCGGGCTGTGCTTCGGACCATGGTGCGCCAGCGATGGGGTAGAATTATCAACATTGGGTCCGTTGTCGGACTCAGGGGCAACATTGGCCAGACCAACTACTCCGCCTCTAAAGCGGCCCTCCTGGGATTTTCCAAGTCCCTGGCAAAGGAGGTGGCAACCCGGAACATCACGGTCAACATCGTAACGCCCGGGTACATTAGCACCGAGACGGTGGCCGATCTCACGAAAGAGCAGAAGGACCGCATCATGACGTGGATTCCGCAGGGCCACTTTGGCGAGACTGAAGACATAGCCAACATGGTGGCCTATCTGGCTTCCAAAAAGGCCCGCTACATTACCGGCCAGGTTATCAGCGTCGACGGCGGCATGGCGATCTAGCCTGCCCGCGTGCTCCCGGCGCTGCGATCGGTGACGCGCAGCATTGCGTTATTGCCTCAAAATGGCGCGACAAGCCGCCAACCTTCGCCAAAAAACTGCCCACGCCAGGGGGTACCGACGCGGGCAAGGAGGGCGTAAACAACGGGAGGGATCAGACCTCCCGTGGGTTACCTGTATCTATTCGTCAGCAATCAGTACACGCTGACAGTGCCGGAAGAGACGGTGATGGGTATGGTATTCCCCTCATCATCATCAATTTGAATCATGGTTAGGTTGGCGCCAACGCTGCCCGCGCTGACTCCCTCGATATTCACTACCACCAGCATCACATTTACAGCATCGGTCTCCGCAGTATGGAACAGGTCAACGACGGCCAGTCGAACAGTATCCCCGTAGCCGGGCTGCTCGTACACCAGGCCGAATTTCGGGAACTCCACACTGACGATGCGAGCCGTGGTCACGTTGCCCAGGTCCACTCGGAGGTGATACCCAGCCAGCCCGTTAGGGGCCCTGGAAAGGGTTATGGGAACGCCGACAGTCTCCCCGACGGCTATCAAGCTATCCTCAATGCTAACCCTGGGCGCCAGGCTCGAAGCATCCGCACTGCTGAAGGCCTCGTCCACGTGCATGTCCGAGAGCACCGGCAAAGGCTGGTCGATAAACGCGGCGTTCACCCTGTCGTTGGGCACTGCTGATTGGCTGAATGCAAAGACCGACAGGGCGACACCTCCGGCCACCCACCTGGTGTAGTCCACGAACTTACTCATATGTGTGATTACCCCCTTTTATTCCGGCCGAACATAAACTGCGCGGGGACGGCGAACACGGCCCCGACGTGTGTGAACGGTTTGCTGGTTTGTGTTCGGTGTGGATGTCATTGTCACAGCGTTTGCGCGGCCCGTCGTAGGGGCTACCTAGAGTGCGCCGTGTGTGTGGCCGACAGGCCTGAGAATTCTCGTCACCGTGCCTGCCACCATCGGGCACCCCTTCCTCCCATGATGGACTATGATGGCTGGACACGTGCTTGCATCCACGTTCTCACTGTGGTATCCACCTATGTGGGGATTAATTTTGCTCCGGACGCATTCCGCCCCGGAATCAGAGAGGTCTGGGATTGGGAGATTCGTTCAAAGGAAAGGTGGCGCTGATAACAGGCGCCTCGCGGGGTATCGGAAAGGCCATCGCACTGGAGTTCGCCGAACGCGGGGCGGACATAGCCTTCAACTACCTTCGCAGCCACGAGGCCGCGGCCAAAACCCAGAGGGAAATCGAAGCGCTGGGTGTCCGCTGCCTGCGGCTACGCGCGCACCTGGGGGACTCGCAGAAGATCCAGGTGCTCTTTTCCGCTTTGGAAAACGAGTTTGGCAGGCTGGACATCCTGGTCAATAACGCGGCGTCGGGAGTTCAGCGGTCGGCGATGGAACTGGAGGAAAAGCACTGGGACTGGGCAATGAACATCAACGCCAGGGCCCCGTGGCTTTGCGCCGTGGCGGCGGCGCGCCTCATGAAGGACGGCGGGAGCATCGTTAATATCACGTCCCAGGGCTCCCAGCGGGTGCTGCCTTACTACCTGTCGGTGGGCACGTCCAAGGCGGCGCTGGAGTCTCTGACCCGCTACCTGGCCGTGGAGTTGGCGCCCATGGGCATATCCGTGAATGCTGTGTCCGGGGGCTACGTGGAGACGGGCGCGTTGGACCACTTCCCCAACCGCGAGGAGATGCTGGCCTCGGCCAAGAAGACGCCCGTTGGCCGCATGGTGACTGCGGTGGATATCGCCAGGGTTGTGGCCTTCCTGTGCACCGAGGACGCAGCCATGATCAGGGGACAGGTGCTGGTGGTGGACGGCGGCGTAACGCTATTGGCTTAGGGGAATTCTTTGGCTGCGCCTGGGCCGGGTTAAAGCACATCGTCCACATCGAATACGCGGTGCAACTACGCCGGGCCAACCGGCTCCCCGACGCGTACCTCGACGTCCCCGTCGGCGGTGAGCACCGTTCCCTGCCCG
>JACZVF010000115.1 GCA_022572805.1 Chloroflexota bacterium | reverse complement strand
AGATCCCACGAGCGCTTGCCGGGGATGTCACGGCAAGCGTAGTCGCACAACGGATGGGCATTGCCCAGCACTGGCCGGAAGTAGAAGTAGACCAACGGTCGGCGGCGGATTCGCCAATCCAAGCTAATCCAAAAAGTCTCGAAGCTTCTTGGAGCGGCTGGGGTGCCTGAGCTTCCTCAGGGCCTTGGCCTCGATCTGCCGGATGCGCTCTCGGGTTACGCCGAAGTTACGGCCCACCTCTTCCAGTGTGCGGGTCCTGCCGTCCAGCAGGCCGAACCTTAGCTGAAGAACCCGGGCCTCGCGGTCGCTCAGAGTGTAGAGCACGTCGTCGACCTGCTCTCGAAGAAGCTGGTATGAGGCTGCATCGGCGGGCGCCAATGCGTCCTTGTCCTCGATAAAGTCGCCTAGCTGGCTGGACTCTTCTTCGCCGATGGGTGTTTCCAGCGAGAATGGCGATTGGGTAAGCTTCAGGATCTCCTTGACTCTCTCCTCGGTAACGTCCATGGCAATGCCGATCTCGGCGCTGGTGGGCTCACGGCCGTTCTCCTGGACCAGTTGCCGGCTGACGCGGAGGAGCTTGTTGATGACCTCGACCATGTGCACCGGCAGCCTGATGGTGCGGGACTGGTCGGCGATGGCCCTGGTGGTCGCCTGACGAATCCACCAGTGAGCGTATGTGCTGAACTTGTAGCCCTTGCGGTAATCGAACTTCTCGACGCCGCGCATAAGGCCTATGTTGCCTTCCTGAATAAGGTCCAGCAGGGAGAGTCCGCGTCCGACGTACTTCTTGCAAACGCTGACCACGAGACGAAGGTTTGCCTCCGCCAGGTGTCGTTGGGCTCGGACGCCTTCGTCCTTTAGCCTTTCGATGTGGCTGTTGAAGATAAGCTCATACGACTTTAAGGACTCGGTGAAGACGTCATCCCGCGCAACGGCGCTCAAGTCCGCAACGTAGGTCTCGGGGTCTACAAGCTCGTTGATCTCTCTGGGAAGCAGTCGGCTGTCCAGGGATAGCCTTTGCAGCTCTGCCTTAACATCCTCCGGCTCCATGTTTTGCATCTCGGAGACGAAGTTCAGCAGCTCCTCAACAAGCTCGCCATCGAGCGATTCCCTTAGAATGGGATCGGCCATGACATCGGAGAGAGTGGGCTTGCGTTCGAAGCCCAGGTATCTGCACAGTGCGTTCAGGAGAGGGCTGGCGTCGCCCAGGCGCTTGACCATGAAGGCAATGTTAACCCAGGCCCGCGAAGGCTCAGCCTCCCCCTCTGCCAGCGATTTCTCTACGTTCTGGATATGCTTGCAGGCCTCGATGCGCCTAGCCAACGTACGCTCATCGGATTTCTTTAGAAGGCTAACCCTGCCGATCTCACGTAGATACATGCGGATGGGGTCGTCAATCTCGACCGTTTCCATGTCCTTTTCCCACTCGGCATCCAGGCCTGTCTGGGACTGCGCCTCGTCAGGACCGGAAACGGCGATGCCATTTGCTATGAGGCCCTGCTCCTGCCTTTTGGATATAACCATGCGCTCAAGATTTTCTGAAGAATTTCCCGTTCTATCGAAGGGCTTCCAGAGAGACTCCTCAACCCCGTCCTCATCAACTTTGCGGTACATATCTCAAACGCCTCCCTAATTCTTCTTAGGCAACGAAGCAGGGACACGTCGACCATCAGAAGACGTGGCATCGCCTGCAAAATATATACGGGGTTACTTGAACCGGTAGGTTATTCTGCCCCTGGTCAGGTCGTATGGCGAGAGTTCAACGAGGACTCTGTCACCCGGCAAGACGCGGATGAAGAAGCGGCGTATCTTGCCCGAAGCATAGGCAAGCACCTGATGGCCATTGGCCAGTTCCACTCTGAAAGAAGCATTCGGAAGGGATTCCGAAACTGTTCCCTCTACCTCGATTACCTCTTTTTTGGCCATACAACTCCCTGTTGCAATTAAACAGTTCCCTACCTATTAACCATACCAGACTTTGGCGAAAACAGAAGGGCATTTGCCAAAGCAAATCCCTAAGGCGCCGATTCGCTCGAAAGCTTCAGGGGAAATCAAGCCCCGCCAGCCAATCTGGACTCTCTTCGGGCAACTGTGGCTGACCCGTCTGGCTGAATTTTCTGCGATTGCAGCCCGGCACCCCGATGAAAAGCAGGCCCATAGTACCACGGAAATTTGATTATGACAATTCGCATCAGGTTCACGGATTATTTGTTCGGCCGATTAAGCAGTCCCGATGAGCTTGAGCCACGTGCGCCCGTACAAAATTGAGCGCCGGCCTTTGATGACCGGCGCTCCGCTATATGCCCACTTCCGACTGGTTCGAGGCATGCCTGCTTAGTAACTATCTCAAAAAAGCGGATGCCTTGTTCCCGTACACCCTGGGGCTCTTGTTCCTGGGGGCACATCCCCCAGCCCCTCTGGACTCCCCCATGACGATTTCAAGATAGTTGCTTAGTAGCCCATGCGCCCCTCTCGGGCGAGCCAGGCGAACTGTTGCTGCCTTCTGCCCGCGCCGGGGTCCATGACTACGTTGACGACAGACGCCTTGCCTGAGTTGAACGCGCGCTCCAGCGCCGGGCGAATGTCCTCCGGCCGCTCCACCAGCTCACCGTGGCCACCGAAGGCCTGCATCATCATGTCGAATCGGATGCCCGGCTGGAAGTCGTTGGGGTCCTCGACGCCCTCCACGTAGTTGCGGACCCACTTGTCGATGTTGCCATTCTGGAAGATAACCCAGACGATGGCCAGGTTGAAACGCGCCGCCGTCTCGATATCCATGCCGTTGAAGCCAAAGGCCCAGTCGCCCTGCAAGCAGACCACCGGCTTGTCGGGGTGGTTGACCTTGGCGGCGATGCTGAAGGGAACACCGGTGCCCACGCAGCCTGCGACACCGGCGTCGATTCGGTGCCGGGGGTACCAGATGTCGATAACCTGGCGGCTAATGTCCATGGTGCTGGCGCCGTCGGCCACGACAATGGCCTCCTTGGGCAGCACGTCGCGTATCTCCTTAAGGATTCGGTAGTAGCCGATGGGCGATGCGTTGGAGTTCAGCATCGGCTCGATGGATGCGGCGTTCTGCGCCACCTTCTCCTTGAGGCTTCCCAGCCACGGGGTCTCGCCGAACACGACGGGCGTCTCGTCCAGTGCCTCGTTTAGCTGTCCCATGACCATCTTGGCGTCGCCTACCAGCGCGGCGTCCGCGGGATGGTTCGTGCCGATCTCCTCAGGATGGATGTCCAGCTGAATGAGTTTGTAGTTTTCGTTGAAGCGCGGCGGCGCGCCGAAGTGGAAGATCCAGTTGAGCCTTGCGCCGACGAGCAGAATTGTATCCGCGCCCTGCAGCGCCTGCGTCCGCGCCGCCGACACGTTCATGGGGTGGTCGGGAGGCAGCATGCCGGCGCCCATGGGCGATGTCAGGAAGGGAATCTGCGTCTTGTCCACGAACTGCAGCAGCTCCTCTTCAGCCCACGACCATGCGGCGCCCTTGCCGACTATGAGGAGCGGAGTTTCCGCCTGGGCCAGGATTTCCAGGGCCTTCTTCACCTCGGCGGGGTCGGCCAACGGCCTGGGAGGATCGGCCACCGGCTCGGGCCATACGACCTCGGAATCGTCAACGGTGCCGGTAATCATCTCCGCAGGCAGGTCCAGGTAAGCCGCGCCGGGCCGTCCGGACATGGCATTCTTGATGCCCAGGTTTATGAGGCTGGGAATGCGCTGGGGGCTTTCAGCCAGGCCAGTCCACTTGGCCAATGGCGCCGTGGACTCTATCTGGGCTAGCTCCTGAAAGTCGCCCATGCCGCGACGTCTTAGCTCGGCAGAGCCGCCAATAACCAGCAGCGGCCAGCAGTTGACGGTGGCGTTGGCTATGCCGGTCAGGGTGTTGGTCTGCCCCACGCCGGACGCGACGATGGCGACTCCAATCCTGCGCGTAAAGTAGGACTGGGCCTGGGCGGCCATGGCCAGAGACTGCTCATGGCGCATGGATATCATGCGGAGTCCGGCCTGCGCGCAGCCGTTAACGATGTCGCCTACGGGGTCGCCAGGCAACACGTAGACGGTGTCCACGCCCTCCCGTTTAAGTGACTCGACTACCAGTTGCGCGCCGCTAATCTCCGCCATATCCATTCTCCTAACTTGCCCGGCTGATTTTCAGGTTTAATTCATTTTAGGATGGGCGATTCCCTACGCCTTTGGGCCGTGTGCCAACTCATTGGTTTTGGACCGCCTGGTTGAACGCCGGCCCGAATGAGAGGAACATACCACCGGTGCGTATTGGGGTCAACACAGTGGTAGCCGGCCGGCAGTCACACCACTGCAGAAGGTGTTGGCAAACGGCTAGTAATCGACGCAGGAAAGCGTTGAGAAGCCGGTGACGTCGTTAAGGTGGCTGGTGCCGTACCTACCGTGAGGGGGCGCCTGCTCTTGGAACCAGTGCTGGGCAACCTCGCCGATGCCGATGACGTGGGACACGGCGGGAAAAGGACCCGGCGCACCACCGTCGCCGGTGCTGACGACCGCGACCACGTCGGAGGAAGATACCAGAAGGGGCGGCGCGGTGCCGTCCTCGTCGTCCTCTTCCTCGGTTATGAGCACCGTCTTGACACCCGCACGCTCGCAGGCCTCCACCACGGAAATAGTATCCAAAAACCGCTGGCCGCGAAGGGTCGGCGTTACGATGGCGCCGTCCGCGCCAAGCGTCGTCGCCATCAGGGCAGCGCGGTTGGCCATGAGCTCCTTTTGCCTCTGCTCCTCCCACATGGTGCGGACCATTATGCAGCCGATGAAGTTAAAGTCCTTGCCGTGGCGGCGGCACATGTCCAGCACGATGGAGTTGGTGAGCGGCCAGGTGAGCCACCGCATGAAGTTTCCGCAGGCGGCCCCATCCAGCATCTCGGTCGGATGAAGGAACCAGGGCTGCGTCAGCCGCGTGATGCCGTACACCGCCGTGCCCAATGTGGACTCGGGATCGTTGGTGGTGGCCTCCGGCGAAACTATGCTGTGGATATACAGAATGTTTGGAAGACCGGGCTTCGGCTCCATATCCAGCACCTCGACCTCGGTGGGCTCCTGACCCAGAGTCGCGGCGGCAAGCTGGTCTGATACCGATAGCATGGCCTGCTGGACCACGCTGTTGGCCGGGTCTGAGTCAAGATACGAAGCCGGCTGTACCTTCACGCAGATGTTCACTGTTGAGGCGAAGGGGCTGATTGCCCCCGGCCCCGACATGTCGATGAAGTCGCCGTAGGCCGTGCCTTCCTGGACAGAGGAGATGAGGCCATAGTCGGCCCGGTCGTGCTCCACGGCGCAGGTGAGCACCGTCAGACCGCCCATGCGGTTGGTGCGGCCATCGCCGACGGTGCCGACAGGCCGTCCGTGTATGCCGGGGTAGGCCACCGCGGTCCCACCAACCTTGACGCGGGGCTCGATGATGTCCCGCACGTTCACGATACGCGTAGACTCGCCCGGCCTGGCGATTTCGATGTCCGCGCTCTCCACCAGGGGGTTGGCCCTGATGGACGCCAGGACCTCGTCTTCGTTTATCTCCAGAACGCCGTCGCGCCAGATGGTCTGGCCACCGAACCGGGCTTCGTGGGTGTAGTAGTTGGCCAGCTCAAGACGCATGGACCGGCTCCTGCAAGGGAGATTCCGATGGCTCGAACAGCGTTGGCTCCGTCACAGGCGTTTGCAGTGCACGCAGCGCCGTCATGACGATGTTAAGGCTCAATTCACGGTCGGCCTCCTCTGGCAGCTTGGGGTCGCCACAGGGGTGCTGAACCTTAACGCCCCGCACCACGCGGCTGGCATTAGCGGCGATGCCTATTGCGGGAAGCGCGCCTATCATGGCCGTGGGGATGCCTGCCCTCTCCAGTTCCTTCGTTATCGTTGCGCCGCAACGATGGCAGCTCCCTCAACCAGCCACCTGGATCGCGGCGCTCACACCAGCCGCCTTAAAGTCCTCCGCCACGCGCTTGCCTATCTCCTGGGCGGGGCCTATGGCAGTCTGGTTGCCCACAGTGCTGTAAAAGAAGGGGTAAAGCTCACCGATTACGCCGTCCTCAACCAGCTTTCGCAGGGCGGGCAAGGGCAGGGCGTAGTTGGGGTTTACGGTGTTCAGGATCCTGGTGTTGAAGCCACCATGCACCGACTCCCAGTGCTCTAAATCCAACTCCTCCAGGCCCTCGAAAGAGTAGCGGCCTGCGTGGAGCGACCTGGCGCTGGGAACAGCGTCGGGATTGCCCCTGGGGACGATGCCCGTGCTGACGACGATTCCCAGTTTTACGCTGGACAGGTCCTCGACGGGCGCCGCCGGGGTCACGGTCGCGTAACGCTGCACGGCGATCTCCGACTCCCAGGTCTCGCCTTTGACGCGGGCCAGAAGCATATCCAGCGCGCGCTTGGAGCCGGTCTCCTTCTTGAAGACCAGCTCTCGTTTGCCCCGAGGGATGTAGCCGTCCTCGCCGGCGGGGCCAAGCTTCTCGCCGGCGGCCAGCTTCAAGCCAAGCTCGGCCATTCTAGACAGGATGTCCTGCATCTCCGTGGCGTCCAGCCCGGTTGGCACGGCCAGCAGGTCTCGCCTGTGGGTTATGACGGCCGCGTTGTCCGGGTGCATGCCTGACACAGCCGGAATGTTTTTGGACTGGGAGATACGGCAGACCAGCGCGCAGCCAAGTCCATACCTGCCCGAATCGAAGGCCGGGCCTGCCAGAACGAGGTCAGGCTTCAGGTCATCAAGCGCTTTGCCTATGGAGTCGCCGGCTTCGTCCTCGTTCTCCGCGATGAAGTCGTCGCCGCATATAATGGTGGCCACGACCTCGGCCCTGTCGCCCAGCGCCATCTGCAAAGCGCGGCCGGGACCTACCGGGCCGTGGTGCACCTGGACGGGTATATCGGACTTCTCCTCCCCGCCAATTCCGCCGAAGAACTGGTTGATGTAGTGTACGACTCTAACTTTGTTGGCCATGGCCGCCTCCTACGGTATCAAGCTGTGCCACATCTAATTTACTGAGGCAATCTGCCAAGCTGGTCTACGATGTCCAGCCCCACCCTTTCGCTCCACGCAGCCAGCAACTGTTCGGTTATCGGACCGGGAACGCCATCTCCCAGCGGCCGGTTGTCGACGCGGCCCACAGGCAAAATGCAGTAGGGGGTGCTGCTCAGAAACGCCTCGTCGGCGGTGTAAACGTCGTAGGGTTGCAGGTCCTCTTCCACCACGGGAATGTTTAGCTGCTCGGCCAGGTTGAACACCATCATGCGGGAGACTCCCTGCAAGATGTCGTTGTCCTTTGCCGTCTTCAACACCCCGTTGCTGACCAGGAAGAAGTTGGCGCCAATTCCCTCGGCGATGTTGCCGTCGGTGTCCAGCAGCAGCGGAAAGGCTTCTGGGTCTACGTCGGTGGCCTCCAACTCGGCCATCACGAAGTTCAGCCTGCTGTAGTGCTTGACCTTGGGGTCGATCTGCTCCGCCGAGTAGCTGCGCGTCTTGGGAATGACTACGTGCGCGCCCGTCTTGTAAAGAGGGGCGTAACGCGGGCTTCCCAGCGGGTCAATCCAGATGGATATGTTGGGATTCGACGGGTTCTGCACCGGCCCTACACCGCGCGTCACGATCTGAGTAATCATGTAGTCGTCGCCGGACGGCTCTCGCATGGACTCGTTATGCCGCACCACGTCCAGCGTGATGCGCTCCATCTCGTCCATGCTCAGGCCGGGGTCTATGCGCGTGTATTGCAGGGAACGGTACAGCCTCTCCAGGTGGTCGCGCAGCCGAAAGACCTTGCCGTCAAAGGTGCGTGATGTATCGAACACGACGTCTCCGAGCCTGAAGCCACGGTCCAGCATGCTGATCGTGGCCTGGCTTCGCGCCACGTAATCGCCGTTGACCCAGACCTGGTAGTCCATCTCCAACCTCGCTTGATTTGACCTTGTCTATCCGAACTCTCGTCTCGATTGTGAAATGGCGTTCGTCACCATGCGAACGGGGGATACTAGCCCACGCCGTTGCTCTCCCGCACGGCCCTTACGGCGGCGAGAATCTCGTCCGGGTTCTCCAGCGTCATCTCCGTCAGCCCCACCTCGTCCTCATAGACGGTCTCGTCCACCTGGGACTTGATCTCGTCTTCCATGACGTGGTATGCGGGCACGCCTAATCCAGCGCCTGCCAGAGGGCCCGCCCAGGTCGGATCGCCCTCGGTGACGGTCATGGCGAAGAGCTTGCTGCTGTCTGCCGTGGGTGTGCCCAGAACCACGATCAGGCCCTCTGTGCCGACCCGGTCCGCCGCCCGCTTGATCATCTCTTGACCTTCCAGGTCAAGCGCTCCAGCAGACGTTCAGACGAAGCAGGCGGTGAACTCCATTACCACTTCGGCGCCGGCGCTCTTGACACACGCCACAATGGAGCCTCCCTGGACGCCGTCCCTCTCTCCCAGGGCGATGACTTTTTTTCCTTTCAACTCCATTCCGTGGGCCTCCGTGGTCTTTCGAGCAGTTCCATACGTTAATGGCGTCCATTATCGCACGTTCAGGGCATCATCGGGCCGGGTTGCGTTCCAGAATAAACGAGAAGCCATCCGACATTTGCGTCATGCGGCCCAGGAACAGGCTGCCCTTGGCCACGAACATCGCCCTGAGCATGTCGCCCGAGCCTATGCGGTTCACCGCGTGACCAAGAAAGGGCACCGCCGACGCGATGTGTCCCTGCGTGGATGAGAACCCA
>JACZVF010000312.1 GCA_022572805.1 Chloroflexota bacterium | reverse complement strand
GCCATTCGGCCACGTAAATGTTGCCGGCAGGGTCCACCGCCATGCCGTGGGGACTGCTGAATTTCCCCTCTTCCAGAGTGGCGTGATCGACGTTGGGCCAGTTTTCTTTGAGTTTGAAAGCGCCGGTGTTCTCGCCAAGGTAGCCGACCAGGTTGTCATCCCCATCCAGTATCGTCACGCGGGAGCCACGCAGCTCGGAGACCAGCATGTAGTTGCCCCACTGGGCGAAACCGCTGGGGCTGTGCAGCCAGTCCTGTCCCGGCCCCGTACCGAAAGCCCTGTGGAAATCCCCCGCCATGCCGTATACCTGGACCTGCCCGTTGCTGCGGTCCGAGATGTAAAGCTCCGGCTCGGACTTGCGCGTGTCTATCCAGATGCCGTGAGGAGTGGCCAGCCTTCCGCCCTCGCCCTCCTCGCCGTTTATGCTGCTGATGTACTTGCCGTCTCGGTCGTACCGATGGACATAGCTGGAGCCGTAGCCGTCCGTGACGTATATGTCGCCGTTGCCGCCAAACCGCTCCTCGTTTACTGCCGTGCCGGTGGGCGAGTACTTACCTTCTCTATACACGTCAAGGTCGGGCCGTTCCACCGACATGACGAGCTGACCGTCCAGCGTCGTCTTGATTACCTTGCCGCTGAGATTATCGGCCAACCAGAGAAATTCCTCGTCGCCCTCCTTGACGATGGACATGCCGTGGGCGTTCTTTACGGTCGCCTCCCACGAGCCGGTCATGTTGCCTTGCTCATCGAAAACCAACACCGTTGGGTCTGCCTGATGAAAAGAGTAGACCCTGCCGGACTCGCTGACGACGATGTCGTGGTGGGCCCAGCCGTTGCGGGCGCTCTCGCTTTCGGGGATTTTGGCCCACTTCTCTACCCATTCGTACCGGTGTTCTGCCGCGCTGACCTGCATTTTGGGGCCTCCTGCTGTGTCCTGGGTTCGTTCGACCGGCGTTTATTTTGGCTGCTTGCCTCGTCCCCGTTTCCGCTCTCCGGGCAGGGGCAAAGGACATCCTGAGAAAACGTTACACATGATGCGGGCTTGGGGGCGACTTCGCCACGGCATCCAGTCTAGAATCCGGTGAAATCCATGTCAATCTGTCCAAGCCGGGTAACATTGACACGCCAATTTCGCCGACCTATCATCGCACCTGCGGCAGACCATAAATAGGCATGAGCGGGAGGCTAAATGTGAAATACGACTACATCATCATCGGGGCGGGTTCGGCGGGTTCTATTATGGCGACTCGACTGACGGAGAATCCCGACAACTCAGTGCTGCTCCTGGAGGCAGGGCCGGACTACCCTGATATCGACAGCCTGCCCGACGAGGTGAAGTACGGCTACGCGACCGGCATCGACGTGATAACCACGGACCACAACTGGCAGTTCTGGGGCAAGCCCACCGAGAAGGCGCAGCCGATGATGGTGCCCCGCGGCAAGGTCACCGGCGGGTCCAGCGCCATCAACGGCCAGGTCTTCCTGCGCGGCATGCCCGAGGACTACGACGGCTGGGCGGCCAAGGGCAACGACGAGTGGAAGTTCGAGAGCTTGCTGCCCTACTTCCGCAAGCTGGAGACCGATACCGACTTCTCCGACGACTTTCACGGAACCGACGGACCTATCATCGCCCGCCGTTTCAAGCGCGAGGACTGGTTGCCCGCTCAGGAGGCCTTCTACAACGCCTGCCGCGACGCAGGCCATCCGGACGGGCCCGACCAGAATAACCCCGACGTCACGGGAGTGGGCTCGACGCCCTTCAACAATCCCAACGGCATCCGGTGGAGCACCAACATAGGGTACCTGGGCATGTCCCGCCACCGCCTGAATCTGACGTTGCGGCCCAATTGCCACATCCAGCGAATCCTGTTCGACGGCACCCGCGCAACAGGCGTCGAGGTCGAGAGCGGCGGTGAGGTATTCCAGGTCCAGGGCAATGAAGTCATCCTGAGCGCAGGGTCCGTGGCATCACCCCAAATCCTGATGCTTTCCGGCGTTGGCCCGGCGGCACATCTGCAGGAGTTCGGCATACCGGTCGTCAAGGACGCGCCCGGCGTTGGCCAAAACCTGCGGGACCACCCCGTGGTGTGGATAACCTGGAAGACCAAGCCAGGTTACAACTTCGACTCCATGGCCCCCAGGGGTGGACTGATGTGTCGCTACACGGCTACGGGCTCAGACATGCGAAACGACATG
>JACZVF010000311.1 GCA_022572805.1 Chloroflexota bacterium | reverse complement strand
GAACGCCGGGCGTCGCATAGCGTCTTGGGCACCCAGCGCCAACACCGTGTCGGCGTCGCACTGGTAGCCAAGCCTTTCGGAACCCAGGTTCTGGTTCAAAATAACGTCCGCATGATAAGCCGGCAGGTGTGCGTTGTCGTCGATAACCAGCACCTTGTTGCCGTTCGTTCGCATGGCTTGCTGGTATGCGCCATCGAAATGGTAGCCATCCAGCACTAGCCACGAGCCCTGTTGTAGACTCGACAGCTCCCCAAGCAACTCCAAGGTAGCATCCATATCAGACTGGTCGGGATGCGGATCCTCAAGGCCAACGAACGTCGCCCCTGTGGACTCTATCTTCGCCTGTAAGGCACTGCTTTTACAGCGACCTAGGAACGTTGTGTTTCCTCCCTGAGACTGCCATTCTTGAGACAACGCCAGGCAGCGCATAACGTGGCCAGTGCCCATGTGAGAGTCCGCGTCCGCCCGGACAAGAAGGTGCGGCAGCGGTTTAGGCAAGTCGTTGGAACCCCGTATGGGCTACCGGCCCTTGCAGAAGCGCTTCGATTTCGTCTGCATCAATAGCCCTGGACAGTCGATGAAACACCTCGCCAACGTTGTCGAGGAATTTCTCGACGTGTGAATCCCGGTGAGCAAAGGTCGCGTAAAACGAACCGGTTGCCAGGTAGCCGCGCTCCAGCATCATCTGCGTGTAAAGCGTCCGGACAGCCTGTCTGCCGGCATCTTGGAATTCGAAATGCGCCAGGGCCGGCACACCGCTCACGTGTATGTCTAATTTGGCGGCCTGCGCTGCGTCCTGCCAGCCACCCTTTACCATGGCGCCTATCGCCTTGAGATGCGCGGGGACATCTTCACGGCGGATTTTTTCGATGCTGGCCGTCGCCGCAGCGGGCCCTATCCGGTCTGTCCAGTAGGTGCTGCTTATGAATGTGCTCTGTGCGGCTTGCATCACCGTTTTGCGGCCTATTACGGCTGCCATGGGAAATCCGTTGCTCATGGCCTTGCCGAACACAGCAATGTCCGGCTCCAGGTCGTACATCAGGTGGGCCCCGCCTTGCGTAAGGCGAAAACCCATGGTTATCTCGTCGATTACAAGTACCGCCCCAGCCTCGTCGGCCAACCGGCGTACCCCCTCCAGGAAGCCTGGAACCGGCTCCTCCGAACGAAGGGGCTCCATGACGATGACTCCCACTTCGTCGGGGTGGGCAAGAATTATGTCCTGAAGCTCTTCCAATCGGTTGTAATGGAAAGGCAGTGCAGTCCCCCTCAGACCTTTAGGTACGCCATTTGGGCTCAGTCCGGGCAACAGGTAGTCTTTAAGCTCGCCGTCGCCGGATAGGTTCGCGGCCAGGTACCAGTCGTGCCAGCCGTGGTAGCCGCAAAAGGCCACCTTGTCCCGTCCACTGGCGGCCCTGGCGATGCGCACAGCCACGCTCATGGCCTCGCCCCCTGATCTGGTGTACCGCACCATGTCCGCCCACGGGTGGAGCTCGCACAAGAGCTCGGCCAGTTCAACTTCTTGGGGGCAGTTAAGTGTCGCCATTGAGCCGGCGTCGACTGCCTCATGGACGGCTGCATTGACGTCTGGTTCTGCGTGGCCAAGTATACAGGCGCCTACGCCGTTGTAACTCATGTCTACGTAGCGGTTGCCGTCAAGGTCCCAGACATCCGTTCCTTGGGCCCTGGAGTAGTAGCTGGGCCAGTTATCGGGCAGGAACATTTCCGGACGCTTTGTGAGTAGCTGGGTGCCGCCCGGGATGAGCGTGACCTCCACTCAGTTCGTTGATGGAGGCGGTGGCCAGTCTACAGCTACCTACGAGATCGAGCCAGGATATGTTCGCCAGGCCGAGGTGCATATTCAACCAAATGAGGCGGGGAGATTCAATATCGTGGGATACGTTGCCTATTACCTCAAAGGAGATGAGTCATCAACAGAATATCGAACTGTATCCCTGCCGGTAACGGTTAGTTCAGATGAGCAAAAAACGAACGAAACGAGCGGAACAGGGTCCGGCAGGAATGGCGGGCTAAATGGCATTAAGCTAACTCTGATCGCCATTGGAGCTGGGTTAGGCGGCGCTTTGCTCGTGTCGCTGTCCGAGGCTCGGGAAAAGGCGCTGGAGAACCGCAAACTGGCGCGCGCTGGTGGCGACCCGCTGGCCGAGAAGCGGAATGCGAAGGCGGGGCTGACATTTGAGGAAACCGCACGTAAGGCGCATGAGG
>JACZVF010000114.1 GCA_022572805.1 Chloroflexota bacterium | reverse complement strand
GGACGCAACATCGGCGAAAACGTGGCCGACGCTCAAAACCACAACCCGGACATAATTCGCGGCCTGGACAACGCCCTGAATCCCGAGGGCGGCCTGGCGGTGGTCTACGGCTCGCTGGCGCCCGGTGGAGCGGTCGTCAAGCCCACGGCGGCGTCGCCGGACCTGCTGACGCATCGGGGCAGGGCGCTGGTGTTCGAGGACCACGAGGACATGGACCGGCGCATCGACGACCCTGACCTGGAGGTCACGCCCGACGACGTACTTGTGATGCGCAACGCGGGTCCCATCGGCGGGCCGGGTATGCCCGAGTGGGGGTTCCTGCCGCTGCCCAAGAAGATTCTGACCCGGGGCATCCGCGACATGGTGCGCCTCAGCGACGCCCGCATGAGCGGCACGGCTTTCGGGACGGTGGTGGTGCACATTACGCCGGAATCGGCATACGGCAGCCCACTGGCCGCGGTGCGCACCGGCGACATCATAGAGCTGGACGTGCCCAATCGCCGGCTGGACCTGCTGGTGGAGGATAGGGAAGTGAAACGGAGGCTGGAGGACGTCCCGCCGATGAAGCCTCACTTCACCAGGGGCTACGGCTGGATGTACTCCCAGCACATCATGCAGGCGGACAAGGGCTGCGACTTCGACTTTCTGCGGGCGGAGAACCTTGTGGGCGAGACTTCGAGAAACGGAGAGGCGTTGTAACGAACTTAACGAAGTCAATAAGATTACTGAGTTGCTTCTGCGGGGTTAATCCTGTAGTCGGCAAGTCCATCATCCCATTCATCTGCAGCAAATCCCATAAGTCTGTTAAATTCCGGGTGAGCTGAATCTGCAGTAATTTGGTAGTTTGCGTTGCCCGTGATGGCATACTCTCGTGCTAAAGTGAAACCCCCTATTCCGTTTGTTGTTGCGGTTACGACATAGTCCTTCAGGTCTCTAAGCCCTGAAGGCGCATACAAGGTGACTATCGAATTATGAAGAAACCTTAGCCTAGTTTCAGCAGACCGGCTTTTGCTGTACAAAAGCCGGTCGTATTCTTCCTGCGATGCAGTAGCGTTCCAGATTGACCACTCTTCGGCAATATCGCGGATTTCCCTGCTCACGGGATAGAGCTGTCGATAGTATTGCAGTGCCTCATCTCTAGCATCGCCTCCTTGAGGGGGAGCCATGCTGATCGTTCCAGCGCATGCTACCTGCGGTGCCAATATTGATAATAAGGTTGCACATAGAGGCATGAGCCTAATAATCATTATCCCTACTAGCCAACCACATGAAAAAGCCCCCAGATGGGACTAGTAGCCAGTAGACAGGGATTGCGCCAGCGCTCAATACCGCAATGGGAACAACAACGAACATAACAGGAAATGCCACCACCGCAAAAAAACCGCCAGGGAATCCCCACATGGAAGAGGCGTTTGATACATTGAAGAACAGGGCGGCAAGAAAGAAGAGGACACCCACAACATAAAACATGGCCGACATATCCCGCGATCTCCAGCTGTCTGGCTAACCAATCACATGATAATTACCCTCTTGGACAACCGCTGAAACTCAAGAATTGCCTTGCGCCGTGACAACAACCCGCCTAGCTTCATAATCTCACATATTCAAAACTTGTCTGAAACCGGGGGGTTCACTGGCATATCTTAATGACAATGAGACGACTACGTGCGCCGGAACTCGTCCCTGGAAATGCCTAGGTCGCGCAGGATCGCCCTGATGGTACCTAGCTTCAAGTCCCGCCTGCCCCAGTTGGGTATGGTCGTCCTGGCCCGCGTAATGGTATTTATCCAGATCTCATGGTCGCCTTTGGCCTGACGCTCGAACTCACAGCCCAAGCGTTGCAGTTTACGCGTGAGTTCCCTGTAATTCAAACTACAATCAAGACCTCGCTGGTGATTGTGGCGTTGGATGTCTCCAAGGATGCCGCCTCCACATCCGGCGGTAATTGGTCGCCCCGATCCCTATAAGACTCAATAAAGCCGGCAGCCACGCTCTGAAGATTCTCCAACGCCTCAGCAGCGGTGTCTCCCCACGCCCTGCACCCAGGGAGGGCATGAATCTCGGCCATAAACTTGCCCTCCGTGTCTTCGCTAGGCTCATGCATGACAAAAGATAGTTTATAAAGCTTCATTTTACGTCGCACCCGGCAGCACTCATTCCAGGGATTTTAGCACAAGGAAATCAGATCATGTTCTAACCCGTTTCGTAGTCGGTGTCCTCCACCAGCACTACCTCGCGGATTAGCTCGCGCTCTTCGGGGGGCATGAGCGAGTCGACGGCGTCGGGCGATTCAGCTTCGTTTCGCCGGACGTCCGGTCTCGAATCCGCCAGCCCTGTACTTCTCTCGACCAACTCCTATTGAATAATCTGCACCTTGATGGAGCCGGTGGTCTTGTCATACGCCGTCTCGAAGCCCTTCTGGATGTCGTCCAGCGAATACCTGTGCGTAACCATCTTGGCCAGCTGCGACTGCCCGGACGCAATCATTTCGATCGCCACCTCGTAGTCGTGCTTGCCATCCAGGATGCCGTAACACGACGAGAATACGATGGTCTGCTCCTTGAGCATGGGCCGCAGCCAGTCCACGGTCACGGGCGTGCGGTAACCGCCTATCACGACGAAACGCCCCTGCGGCCGCGTCACGGTTATGGCCTGCTCCAGGGGAGCCGCGTTCCATCCGCCGACCGTCTCGATCGTGAGGTCGGCGCCCCGGCCCTCGGTGGCATCTGCCACTGCATCCTCAAAGGCGGGGTCATCGGGCTGGAAGGCGTAGTCGGCCCCAAGTGTCTTGGCCATGGAGGCCTGCTGCTCGTGTCGGGCCGTCACGAAGATTTTGCCGGTGCCGATTGCGCGGGCAGCCGCGACCGCCGTGAGGCCTATGTTGCCCGCGCCAAGCACCACGACCGTCTCGTTGCCCTTTAGCTGGCCGCGCCGCACTCCGTGCAACGACACTGCAAACGGCTCCACCATGGCGCCCTCTTCCCACGACAGGTTGTCAGGCAACACGTAACAGCCGGCCGCCTTGCGCTTGATGTACTCGGCGAAACCGCCGCCCGCAATTTCCGACAAATTCTGGCACTGCTTGTACTGGCCAATACGGCAGTACCAGCAGGTAAGGCATGCCTTGCCGTGACCTATGGTCTCCATGGCCACGCGCTTGCCTACCAGGGACTGGTCAACGCCGGGACCGGCCTCCACAATCTCGCCCGCGACCTCGTGACCCACCGGGTCCAGGTCCTCCTCCGTCTGGTCGGCCTTCATCTGCAGATCGGAGCCGCAAATCCCGGAGGCCCTGACTTTGACTACGACCTCACCTGGGCCGGCCTCGGGTTTCGGGTACTCCGCCACGTTCATTTTGCCCTTGCCGTCGTAAAAGGCGGCCTTCATCATCGCCATGTCGATTTCTCCGATACAGGCATTCGCCGCCTACTGATTGTCGCTCAAGAACTGCTGCGCGGTGTCCAGAATCGCCTCGTTGATCGCCATCGCCGTGTGCAGGTCCGACGAGAGCTTGCGGCCCCTGGAATGGATAAGGTCGCCAATGCGGTCCTGCTCGGCAACAACGTCAGGATGGTCCGGCCGGCCGGGGTAGCCCATGGACTGCGCCAGGTCGTTGGTGCCCCAGGAGAAGGCGTCCAGGCCCTCCACGCCCAATATCTCTTCGATGTTCTCGAAGGACTTGGCGCTCTCAAGCTGGCACATGACCAGCATCTCCTTGTTCGCCTGCTCCATGTACTCGGTGCGCTGGATTCCCGGCTGGTCGATCAGGACCGCGCTGTTGTAAAACGTGCCGCGGCCTCCGCCCCAACTGCGCTCCCCCTGGGGGGTGAAACGGCATGCGTCTACCAGGGCCTTGGCCTCCTCAGCCGTCTCCACGTGCGGTCCCAGTATGCCTATGACGCCCCTGTCCAGGTACTGATTTATCACGGACGGAACGCGGCCGGGAACTCTGGCGATAGTGGTAAGGCCATAGCCGTCGGCCGTTCGCGCCATGGCGTCAATGGACTCGGGCGAGAACAGCCCGTGCTCGCCGTCAAGGTTGACGAAGTCGAACCCGCCCAGCATGCCGATTAGCTCGATGGCCTCAACGCTGGGGAAAACCAGGCTTATGCCCAGGCCCTTCTTTCCCTGCCTGTTCTTCTCAAAGATGTTGTTCTTTCGGAATTTAACCACTGAACTCTCCTTACGATTTGAAGTTTCGTATGATTTGCGGACAGAGCGTCGATTACAACGCCCGCCTCTTTTCGAGCACATCTGTATTTACTACCCGCTTTGGGTCGCCATTGATATAGCCCTTGACGTTTTCCAGCGTGTCGCCGTAGAACTGCCTGTACGTCTCCTCAGTCACGTAGCCCATGTGAGGAGTAAGCAACGCGTTGTCCAGACTAAGGTACGGATGGCCCGAAGGGAGCGGCTCCACCTCGAAAACGTCTATGCCCGCGCCGGCAATGGTGTGGCGTCTGAGCGCGTCGACGAGAGCGGCTTCGTCCACAATTGGCCCTCTGGAGGTGTTGACCAGGTAGGCCGTCGGCTTCATTCGGGCCAGGTCTTCCGCCTGCACCAGACCTCTGGTCCTGTCGCTGAGCTGCAGATGTATGGAGATGACGTCGGCCTGGGAGAAAAGCTCTTCCTTGCTGACCAGCGTGGCCCCGCACTCATTGGCCCGTTCCGCAGTCAGGTTCTGACTCCACGCGATGATATTCATGTGGAACGCCAGAGCCACCTCCGCCGCCTGTCCACCAATGCGCCCCAACCCCAGAAGGCCCAGCGTTCGCCCGTCCAGGCCTTCGCCCAGAGTCTGCTGCCAAGCGCCGCCTCTGGTGGCCGAATACTCGCGGGGAATCTTACGCAGCAGGCCCAGAATAAGGCCCCAGGTCAGCTCCATCGTTGCCCTGGGCGACCCGCCTGTGCCGCATACCAGGATGCCCAGGTCTGTGGCGGCCTGCATGTCAATAGACGCATTCCGGGCGCCTGCCGTGCCCAGCATCTTGAGATTCGGCAGGCGTTCGAGAAGAGTCCTGGGAAATGGCGTCCGCTCTCTCAGAGCCATGACGAATTCGAAGCCCTCCAGTCTTTCGGCGACGGCATCCTCGTCCGATAGGTGGTCGTGGAAGGCCTCCACAGTGCAGCCCTCAGGCAGTGTGGACCAGTCCGCCGATTTCATGGCTACGCTCTGGTAATCGTCCAGCAGTGCTAGTTTCGGCATCTTTCCTCCGCCAGTGTAATGGCATTTATTAGTCTAGCGAGTCCACGGCGCAAAATATTCGGGCTGTGCCGCAAACATCTCGTTGGCCATCTGACGGGCGTTGTCCAGGGAGAGGACCGACGCCGTAAGCGGGTCCAGCATGATGGCGTGAGTAGCGGACTCCAGGTCCTTCTCCAGGATGGCCTTTACGGCCAGCGCCTGCACGTTGATATTCGAGCGGATGAGACCGGCGCACTGCTCCGGCAGGTCGCCGACATGGCAGGGGTGCACACCCATCTCGTCCACCAGGCACGGCACCTCGACGCAGCTGCCTTCGAGTAGATTCGTTATCAGGCCTTCGTTACGCACGTTGACGTTCATCCGGCGCAGCGTCCCGGTCTGCATGGAGTCCATTATGTACGCCGCGTACTCATTGGTGCGTTGGGGCTTCAGGAGCTTATCGCTCTGCAGCTCACGCCGGATATCCTCGTAATGCGTATCCGCACGCTGCTGCCTTTCCCTGGCCGCGACATCGAAAGGGGCAAGCCTGTAGCGCTCCATTCGTTCGCCGTCGCCGCGGAAGTAGGGCAGGTATTCCGACATATGCCGGGTGGACTCCGAGACGAAGTAACCGAAGTGCCGCATCACGTCGAATCGGACGGTGTCCTTGGCGAAGGTCTCCGGACTTGCCATGGCCTCGCGCAGAGCAGGGTAGGCGTCCTGGCCATTTCGTTCCAGCCGCAGGAACCATGCCATGTGGTTAATGCCCGCCGTCCAGTAAGAGAGCTCGTCATCATCGGCCCCTATGTAACCGGCCAGTTTTCCCGCCGTGTTCTGAACGCTGTGGCAGAGGCCCACGTTCCTGATACTGGTGGCGTCGTTGATAGCCCAGCAGGCTATGGCCATGGGATTGGTGTAGTTCAGCAACCATGCCTCCGGACAGAGGCGTTCCATGTCCCTGCAGATGTCCAGCAGGACCGGCACCGTTCGCAGCCCCTTGATGACGCCGCCGGGACCAATTGTGTCTCCGACGGCCTGGTCGATGCCGTACCTCTGGGGTATGCCTCTGTCCACCTCGTCGTCGTCGCCGACGCGTATGGTGGTAATGACGTAGTCCGCGCCGTCCAGGGCACGTTCGCGGTCCGTGGTCGATTCTATCTTCGCCTGGACTCCGGGCGCGCCGATGCCGGAATCTCGGACCATCCTCACCGACAGGCCGCGCACCAGCTCCAGGCGGTCGCCATCGATGTCCATGAGGGATATGTGGCTGTCCGAAAGGGCGGGGAACGAGAGTATGTCTCCTACCAGCCGGCGTGTGAAGACCACGCTTCCCGCGCCAATGATGGCGATCTTTACCATCGCGTTATCTCCGTAGGTCCTCTGGAATGTTCTTTGCCGGTATTTCTTGCCACGGGTGCAGGTGTATTAATACTTGATAATGTCAGGCTAAACCGCCGGCGGGAGCACATCCTGAATCCACGGCACCAGGTCATCCATAACATCCTGGCTTATCTCATGGCCCATGCCGTATTCCTTGTACACAGGGGAATATCCTTCGGCCTCCAGGAAGCCAAGCGAAGACCTGGCCTCGGTGACCCCGACCATTTGGTCGGAGGTGCCGTGCGCCACGAACACCGACTGCGACCTGTCCTCCGGAAGCATCTCTCTCAAAAGGTCCATGTCCGGCGCCACTCCGCTGAGGATTACCAGCGCCTTGAATAGGTCGGGGTTGGTGAGGCCGTAGCGGTACGTCATCATGCCGCCCTGGGAGAAGCCTCCCAGCAATACCTGGCCCGGCTCGGTCTTGTACGCCTTCGTGACCTCGTCGAACAGCACTGACAGTTTGTCCACAGCCAGCTCAACGTCCTCGGCTTCGCGCTCATCTCGGGGAGGCGTCCAGGCATAGCCCGTCGCGCCCGTGCCAACCTCCACGGGTATGGGGCCGTTGGGGCAGATATATACGTAACCCTCCGGGTCGATGGCCGGGCAGAGGCCTGCCAAATCTCTCATTCCGGCCCCGAAGCCATGCATGAGAATAATCATCGGGTAGCTTATGGTGGAGTCGTAGCCATCCGGCTCGATGGCCAGGTATTGGAGTGTCTCGCCTTCAAACTGCTTGGCTTCCAAAGTCGGATTTTCTCCCTGCAAAGTGTTAATTCATACTGGAGAACGTGCGCCGGACGACTAGACCTCGTCGCGTTTGTAGGTGGGTCGAATCATCTCGTAGGTGTCCAGCGTGGTGCAGTACATGTTGCCTGCCAGCCTTCCGACAGGCTTGAGCCTCTGCTGGTCGATGCGGTGCCCGTTGATAACATCATCGCGAATGTGCAGGAGCACCACCTCCGCTATCACCAGCCCGTGGGAGCTTTTCCCCTCGCCGATAGTCACGATCTGGTTCAGCCGGCATTCCATATTCACCGGCGATTCTGCAACCCTGGGTGACTTCACAGTATCGGAGGGCAAAGCCGTCAGCCCGGCGATCTCGAACTCGTCTACTTCTGCCGGGAACTCGGCGGCGGTGCTGTTCATGGCCTCGGCTATGTCTTCGGAGACGATGTTAACGACGAACTCGCCGGTGGCCTCGATGTTGGCCAGCGTGTCCTTTTCCTTCCATCCGGCGTGCCTCGCGGCGCTAAACACGATGGTGGGAGGAGAGTAGGACACGGCATTGAAAAAGGAGAAGGGGGCCAGGTTGACGATTCCTTCCGGCGAGATGCTAGATACAAAGGCGATTGGCCTGGGCACAACCACGCCGGTGAGGACACGATTGAAGTTTTCAAAGGTGTTTGGGTCGATTTTCAAAAGCGTCTCCGGATGCCTTGCGTTGGACCGAATAGCGGACAGCCACAAGGGTAATACTGCGCGTCATTGTTGGCAAGTGCTTCGCTTGAACTGCGACATTCGTTCAATTAGAATCGATTAGTCTCTGTATATGTTCGGGGGCTTATTGGGGGGTATCTTACGGTGCAAGATTCACCGCCGGACTCGCCCGAAAGCCAATTTTCGATTGGGGTTACGATGAGCAAATTCGTTGAAATGCTGGAAAAAACAGGGGACGATCCCTCCAAGCCACTGGGCTTTGGCGCAGCCAAAAACGTCAAGAAAATTCCCACTATTCTGTTGATTGGCCAGGCCAGCGCCGCCGACCTGGAGAAGAATTCCAAGTTGGCGGACGCGCAAACGGATGCAATTCTGCTTATAGTGCCGACCTCCAATGAGTCTGCGCTGGACAGCATTAGCGGTCTCTTGAAGGACAAGCTATGGGGCGTTCGCGTAGGGTCGGTCAGCGAGGAGCAGGCTGCCAGCTTTAAGGAAAAGGGCTGCGACTTCATAGTGTTCGACCCGGAAAACACGGCGGCGGCGGTGCTGAACGATGACGAGCTAGGCAAGATTATCGCGATCAACTCGGAGTTAAGTGAGGACGAGGGCCAGGCAATACACATGCTGGCTGTCGACTGCGCGCTATTTACACCCAACGAGAGCGTCAAGCCCCTGACGGTCCAACGGCTCATCGACATCGAGGTGATAAGGGGCATCGTGGGCAAGATGTTCATCATGTCCAGTCCGGCCGACCTTGCGTCCATAGGCAAGCTGAGCCTGGAGGCGTTCAACCCGCACGCCGCCGCTGCCAATAAGTGGACCGCGATGCAGCTTTCCCAGGAGCAGAAGGACTTCATTGGCGGGCAGGAGCTGAGG
>JACZVF010000006.1 GCA_022572805.1 Chloroflexota bacterium | reverse complement strand
TACGGCGTGAAGCTGTCCACGGGGTTTTCAGCGCCGCTCTTTATCTCCAGCCGGACCCGGTTGATGCCCAGACCGTTCACGGCCAGGTCAACGGCCGCGCCCGACCATTTCTGGAAATCGACTATGAAGTCCACCGAGCCTATTCCGGCCGTGGTCTCCCAGCCGACCATCGTCTGGTACGTCACCGTCGGGTCCAGGATGATGGCATCAGCCAGCGGGGGTGTGCGAATCTTTTCCTCAAATGGCGACGGCAGGCTTATCCTGTCACAGGCCGTCAGGCCTGACGCCAACAAGGCCAACAGCGCCGCCAGCCCTATTCTGGTTGCCTTCATCAAACGGCTCCGGTCAGCTCCCTCGCGGATCGTGGCTACCCGCGCTCTGCCAAGCCACGAAGGCTGAACATCGCTGGCGACCTTATCGTCCACACCAGAATGATCGCCACGCCGAGCATCAGCAGCATTGGCGCTGCCAGCGCCCCGTCCGGAACGTAGCCTAGCTGCTCCAGCGTGGTTAGCCAGGGCAGACGCACGCCGTCCAAAGTCGTCCGCGTAACCGCCTCCAATACTCCCAGGGGATGACCGTCGCCTACCTCTCGGTACATGGCCAGGCTCCACGACCAGTACGTGCCGATGACACCAACGGCGATCGCCAACCTGGTCGGCATTCGCAACAGGACCCCGGCCGCCAGCAGGAATACAAACGGCACCACCGGCACCATGTGTCGAACTCCCGTGTTGAACTGCAGGTAACCAAACTGGTTGGCAGCGGAAAATATGAAAAACACAGCAGTAAGCAGCAGGATGAACCAGGTCTCCCGACGGCCTATGATACTTGCTCCGCCCTTGAACCAGCCCGGCACGTAGAGAGCGAAAACCAGGATGGGTGCGAAGGCGAAAAGGCCGAATTTCAGCCCGAACGCGGACCGCCATAGAAGATCGAGACTCGGCCAACTCAGACCGGAGTATCCGCTGACCGAGAACTCGGTTGAAGGCATGTAAGTCTGTGCCGGGAATATCGGGTGGCCAAAGCTCGACCACTGGTACCCCATCAGCACCGCGGCTGCAACAGCCGTCCCAGCGGCGAACAGGGCCAGGTCGGCATACGACCTGACCGTGGTGGGGTACTTCAGCCACCGGAACCCTGCATAAATGCCCAAGGCTAATAGGGTGACCATTCCGCTGTAGTCGAATACAACCGTCCAGCCGGCAAGAATACCGGCAAGCAGGTACGAAGCTCTGTTTGGCTTGCCGTTCTCGTCCCAAGGCCGCCAAATCAGAACGAAGGCGAAGAATGCAAAGTGCATCAGCAGCAGGTTGTGATTTAGCTGCGCCGTGCGGTACAGCAGAGGAGTTGCAAAGGCATACAGCAACGCCAGCAACAGCGACGACCTGGTGGACCCCGTGAGCCTGACCAGTACCAGGAACATCACTACGACGCCCAGCGCCGAGACGGGAGCCATCAACAGGCTCTGCATTACCGCCGCCCCCAGGGCAAACTTGACGTCCAGGCCTTTCTCGAAGGCGGCACGGTAGAACTCTGCCCGCATCGGGAACTGAGTGTCGAATTCCGGCGGCTTCTGCCCGGTCGCCTCCCGCATGGCTTGCACTCGGTCGACCGCGAAGTCGATAACCGGGCGGGTTATGATGTAGGGCACCGCGCCCAGTATGGAAGCTCCGGGGTTGTTATTTATGAAGACGCCCCGGCCCGGTAGCTCAAATATGTCAGGATGCAGGCCTTTGTATTCGGAGACGTCGAAGCTCAGGTGGTCGCCAAGGCTCAGCGCCGGGAATATCTCCCGCACCGTGTTGGTGGCGAAATGGGCGCCGTACACCAGCCAGCACGTTATGAAGAGACGGACGGCTATACTTTTTAGCGATGGCCCGCCGGATTCGGCGTTCCCGAATCCAAGGACCAATGTGGGTTTTAGCAGACTTCTCAAGTTTCGTTCGGCTACCTTACACCAGCGGCGTTTTTCGCAGGCGCATAGCCCAGATGATTGCCATACCAGCTTATGGTCTCCGATAACCCTTCGCCCAGAGAGTAGGCAGGGCTCCAGGAAAGCATATTTCTGGCCTTGGTGCAGTCCAGGTACTGCTTGGGTATCTCGTTGCCGGCCTCATTCAGGATGGTGGGCTTCAGATCTTTCCTGCCCATCGTCTGAAGGATTACATCCACCAGTTCCAGCACCGACACGGGCGTCTCTGTTCCGAAATTAAACGCCTGACCTGTGAACTTCTCGCCCGGCAGCGCCTCGGCCAGACGCATGTAGGCCTGGACCGCGTCGCGCACGTAAAAGTAGTCCCTTACGAGCTTCCCGTCGCTTCGAATAATCGGGGCCTCTCCGCGCAGCGCCTGGCGGATAGTCCCCGGCACCAGCCGATTGTAGTTCAGGTCGCCACCGCCAAACAGGTTGCCGCAACGGGTCACCGCCACCGGAACGCCATAGCTGTGGAAGTACGAAAACGATATCAGGTCGGCGCAGGACTTGGACACGTCATATGGGTAAATGCCCTGCAGTGGAGCGTCCTCTGTGTAGGGCAGGGTCTCATGTACGCCGTATGCCTTGTCGCTTGAGGCCACGACCACCCTCTCGATGAGCCTGTCGTTAGTCTTGCAAGCCTCAAGCAGATTCCAGGTCCCCCTGACGTTGGCCTCGAAGGTGGACAGGGCAGAACGACTGGCCGTGCCTACGATGGTCTGTGCGCCCAGGTGGAACACGGAGTCGATCTCGTACTCGTTGAGCACCCTGACCAGCAGGCCGAAATCTTCCAGCTCGCCCCGGACGACGTTCGTCCTATCCAGGTGTCCTTCGCTAAACAGGCGGCTGGACGGCACCCAGTCCCGCACCAGGCAGGTGACATTGGCCCCACGGTCCAGAAGCTCCTCCACCAACCATGATCCCAACAGGCCTGAGGCGCCTGTCACGAACACATTTCGACTGTTCCAAAAGTCCATATTCTTCAAAATCTTTCCATTAGATGAAGCGGCCCGAAGTTTACGGCGTCAACTCCAGACCTTCCAAGGGGCCTTGCCGCTCTTCCACAGCGATTCCAGCAGTTGCTTTTCGCGGAGCGTGTCCATTGGCTGCCAGAATCCTTCATGCCGGTATGCCATAAGCTGTTTGTCTGAGGCCAGCCTTTCCAACGGCTCCCTCTCTAGGATGGACTGATCATCGCTGAGGTAGTCCAGCACCTGAGGTTCGAAAACGAAGAATCCGCCGTTGATCCAGCCCTCGCCCGTTTGCGGCTTTTCGGAAAACTCACGTACCTCGGAGCCGCCGTTAAGAACCAGCTCGCCGAATCTGGCAGGTGGCCGGACAGCCGTGACGGTGGCAAGTCTTCCGTGCTCCCTGTGGAAGGCAACCAGCTTGGCTATATCGATATTGCCCAGGCCATCGCCGTAAGTCACCATGAACGTTTCGTCCTGCAGCCAGCTCCTGAGTCGTCGGATACGACCTCCGGTCATGGTATCCAGCCCGGTATCAATGACGCCGATACTCCAGTCGAAGCCGTTATTGTTCACGATGTCCAGCGAGCCGTCCTTCAGGTTCACGAAGTAGTCGCTGCTGTGGATGTAGAAGTTGTGGAAGTACTCTTTTATTATCTCGCCCTTGTAACCGCATGCCACAAGGAAGTCCTTTTGACCCGAATGGGCGTACATATTCATGATGTGCCAGAGAATAGGCTTTCCGCCAATCTCCACCATAGGCTTGGGCCGAGTTGAAGTCTCCTCGGCCAAACGCGTGCCAAGACCGCCTGCAAGAATGACAACTTTCATGTTAAATCACCTGTGGTTCCGGCACGGGGATTATGAACTTTCCTCCCCTCGCCCTGTACTCGTTCTGCTGCTTCATTATCTCTTCGGCGAAGTTCCACGCGAGAATCATCACGTAATCGGGCTGCCTATCCAGCAGCGCCGACGGCTCCAGCACAGGCAAATGCATGCCTGGCGTAAACTTGCCGACCTTCAGATCACTTTTATCCACCGTATACGGTATTAGACTGGTGTCTATGCCACAGTAATTCAGCAAGGTGTTGCCTTTGGCCGGCGCGCCGTAGCCCGCTACGGTCTTGCCGGCGCTCTTCAGGTCCTGCAGCAACGACCTAATTGCCGCGCGGTTGCCTTCGACCCGTTCGGCGAACCCGGCGTAGCGCTGGAAGGACGTCATCCCCAGCTCCTTCTCCCTTTCGGCCAGGTCCAGGGCCTGGTCGGCGTGCGGCCCATAAAGCTGCCGGCGTCCCGCGTAGACCCTCAGAGAGCCTCCATGCACAGGCACCTTGTCTATGCGGGCGACCGACAGGCCGACCTCGTCGCAAAGCCGGATAAGCGAGTTCACGGAGAAGTAGCACAGGTGCTCGTGGTAGATGGTGTCGTATTCCAGCCCATCCAGAAGCTCACCGAGGTAGGGCACCTCAACGATGGCGAGGCCGTCTTCGCTGAGGAGTCGTTTGAAGCCGTGAAAGAAATCCTTCAGCTCGTCCACGTGCGCCAATACGTTGTTGCCGATAACTGCCTTGGCCGGTCCATGGGAATCGCGTATGCTCAGGGCCGTCTCGCCATTGAAAAATTCGTTGACGGTCTCGATGCCTTTCGCACGCGCCATCTCGGCGATATTCGTTGCGGGTTCGACGCCCAGCGTCCGGACGCCGTGGTCTCTAAATCGCTCAAGCAGGCTTCCGTCGTTGCTGGCGACCTCGACTACCGTATCGTTCGGTCCCAGGTCAAGCATATCTACAACGGCTTGGGCGTATCCCACATTGTGCTTTGCAATAGTATCGGAGGTGCCGGTTACGTAGATGTAGTCCCGGAAGAGCACCTCCGGATCTATGACGTCCAGCAACTGTACAAGCGAACAGCCGTCGCAAAAATATACGTCCAGCGGATATGAGGGCTCATTGTCGAACCCGCTCTCGCAACTTAGAAATGAGTTGGCGAGAGGCGTTGGGCCCAAGGCGAGAAACATGCGTAGGTCGGTGCCCCCGCAAACTCTGCAGGCCGTTCTCTTGTGATGAATCAACTATCTACTCTCCATGGTCCGTTCCGAGATTATCCTAGGGCGACCTCTAGGACAGAACCCCAAATCCCAACATCATGCCCCGTTCTCGTTAAAATTGACGGCGTTCTGCGCCTTGGACGCCTTCTTGAATCGTCGTCGCCAACTTGGGGAAAACTTGAACAAGAACAGGTAATGGAGAAAATTTCCGACGGCGCCTACGTTGACATGCGACACCCCGTTCCCGCGCATACGTCCGAAGACGTTCAGCTCCAGGATCTGCATTCCCATGTAGTGGGCCTTTATCATGATTTCAGGGTCCAGAAGCCAGTCTTCCGACTTCAGGTCCATCGCCCGAATGGCTTCCCTGGGGATAATCTTGGGGCTGCCGTTGATATCTAGTGAAGCCAGCCTAGGCCACAGCGCCCGTACCAGCATGTTGTATGCTACGGATACTATCTTTCGACGAATGGGGTCCATTCTGAATCGGCGCCGCACCTTGCCCAGGACGTTTCCATCGGTGCTTTCCACAGCCTCGAATAGGCGGACCACATCCTCGGCGTCCACCTGTCCATCCGCGGGAATTATCCCTATCCATGGCGCCCGGCAGAGTGGAATGCCGTCCAGCACTCCCTTGCCGTAGCCTTCGTTTACCTCAACTCGGTGCAAGACCAAGCCGGGAAACTGAGTTTGAAGCTCCCGGATCTTCTCGCCGGTACGGTCTGAGGATCCGTTGTCGACTGCAACCAGCTCTAGCGTGTGCCCCGCCTGGGTAAAGGCGTTCATGAGACGAGGGATTGTGTAGCCAATTATCGCCTCTTCGTTGTAGCAAGGCATGACAAAGCTGATGTCTGGCATGGATTCACTCGAACCGGAGTGGGGGATCATGAGGTTACTCCTGGCTTTTGCTGCGGCATTGCAGATCGTCCACTGAATTCGTGCTTTAAACCTGACATTAGATGCTTGTGGCCCCTTTTGTTGCGCTTTTCGAGAGTATGGACTACAAGAACCAGTTTGCTGCATGAATATCGGGCGGACGAGGTACGTGTGACCTTGCCCAATTTAGTGGAGCATGCGCCAAAGGAGGCTGTTTTGCACCTTACCAATGCCTTGTTGTGGCCGCAATTTGCTGGATGGATTGGCAGGTGTTCTACTCTTCGGAAGACCTGCAGTCGGGCCTCTGGGCATCAAGACTGAAGAGACGATACCGCTAGAACTTGAATGTTTTGGCTATCCCTGTGGCGACGGATGTGCTTGGTGTCCAATTCAACGTCTGCAGCAGGCGTCCCACGGGAACGGCCTTCGTATCCATGTTCCAGTCTCGTTCCTGCTCGGCCATCGAAATTGACCCGAATTTGAGTTGGTGTGCGCCTAAGCCCAGGACTTGCGCGGCCATCTCCACGAAGCATTTCACTGTTGTGAACGTCCCCGTGGCCAGGTTGAAGGTGTGGTATTGCGAATCCTGTACTCGACCCAGACGTAGCAAACCCTCTGCGATGTCGTCGACGTATATGAAGTCCCGCTTCTGGCGTCCGTCGGTAAGCCTTACTTCAGTTCCGGTCTTAGCCGCCTCAATAAGGGAAGGCAATAGCCTGCCGGCCCGCTCCCCTGGGCCGTACGCGTTGAATATCCTTGCCGTGACTGCAGCGACCCCAAGCTCCTCGGCGACGGCTGCCAGAGCCCTGGTCCCCTCAAGCTTGGTGACGCCGTACAGGCTCGTCGGGTCCGTGCTTCCACCCTCTGCAAAACCGTCGAGGTTGTCGCCGTACTCGGCGGCGGAGCCCGCGTGTACAATCTGTTGCCCTGCCCAGTTGCCTGTGCCAAACCGCGAAGCCGCGCGGCAGATGAATGCTGGAAGATCAGCGTTGATGCGCCTGGCAGCATGCCCGTCTCTTTCGTCTGGACCTATCCCGTACCCTGCCAGGTTGAATGTAATGTCTGGTCTGACCCTTTGATATAGCCCGTCGACCTGCGTCGTGTCTGACAGGTCAACCTCGTGGGCCGTACCATCCACGGAATAGCTGTTGAATATGTCGAGGGCCTTGGCCTTGTTCCGAACCGCCAGGTGAACATCTGCGCCGCGATTGCATAGCCGGCGCGACACCCACCGCCCGATGAAGCCCGATGCGCCTAGAACAAGGACCGTGGCGCCGGAGTATTCGTCATTTGCGCTCATGGACGAGGGCTGGGCTCCAGGCTCAGCGCCTCCTGGGCGGTTATCGGGCCGGCCACGATCTCAAAGGCGCCAGAGGTAATAGTCGCGCCGTCGATAACCCACACGGGCCTGTCGGCGTAGGCCTCCAGCACCTGCTCTCTGACCTCCGGGCTTCTGTCCCACGCGTAAATGGGGACGTTGGCTTGAAGGTCCAGCGGGTTGTGTATGGCGGCCGATCCATAATCGGAGTGGCGTTCGCCTCGAATCAGCACGAGGCTGCGCCCGAATTCGTTATCCTCGGCAAGACGGACTATGTCCGGCCGGATACCTCTGTAGTTGTGGTACTTGTCCACCGCCCGCCAGGGGAAGAAGTTGACCAGGGCAACCAGCGACAGCGCCAGTACACCCGCCATGACGACGGCATTTCCCTTGGTGCCGCCACCGAACTTGTCCTCCAGCACCTGAATTCCACGCACCGTCAGCGCCATTAGCGGAACGACCATCAGGAACCAGTAGCGCCCACCGAAATCGGGCCCACCGCTGAAGTAGTAGAAGAAGTGCGGTATGTACACGGCGACGATCACGGCCAACATCAGGTAATCGCCCCTGCGCATGCGGCCGCTGAACAGCGCCACCGCCACCAGAAGCAGGGAGCCAATGCCCCAGCCCAGCAACTCCACGTTAATTGCGAACGTGTTGAGTTCGCTGTTGATCAGGGCGTCGACCGGGGTGTGACCCGGGTTGGGATCAAGCTGCCAACCAATACCCCGATCAGGGCCGAATCCCAGGGCGTTGGAATTCACTCCGAACTCCTGGTCCGTATAAGCCATGATGGGGAAGACCTTCGCATCGCCCATCAAAGTCCTGTTGTACGCCAGTGTGGCCGAACCAATTATGATTGCGCCGGCTACAAGTCCTAAGAGCGCGGGGGCTCGCAATCGGCGCCCGCCCAGCCCAACTGCCCAAAGACCCAGAATCACGGCTATGGTGACGGCCTCCATTGGCCTGATTAGCGCCATCATGCCCAGGGCGAACCCGCCGATCCACGGCAGCCATAGGTTGCCCGTTCTGCGCGACCGTGCCACCGTTAATGCCGCCAATAGCGCCAGAGTAAGGGTGGACATGTGGGTCATGAAGCTCATGCCCAGAAATATGTACCAGGGAGAAACGGCCAGCAGGAAGACTGATATCCGGGCAGTCCGTCTGGAGTAGATTTCCTGCAAAAGCAGGTAGGACAGCAGAATGCTTGCGCCGGCCAATAGCGGGTTCACGAGCCAGGGCACGCCGGCCATTGTTCCGATGGAAAGCAGCAATGGCCAGCCGGGCGGCGGCGCCGGGAACCAGGCGTCCGACTGCAGGAACATCAGGTACATTTCGAAAGCGTCAGGCGTTATTGGCGAGGGCACTGTCAGCGTTCCGGCTGCGTAAAACCGAGATTGAATCAAGTAGGCGAGCTCGTCCGGAACATGCGGCAACTGCTGGTATGAAAAGAAGTTGAGCAGCGCAGCCAAAACGACCGCCCAAGCGGCGAGTACCAAGGCGAAACGGTCCAATCTTGCGGACGTGCCTTGCTCGCTCCCTTCACGCTCTCCGAATATGCCGTCGATGCGGCGTTTGATGGCGGCCGACGCGCCCTCCGGAAGCGTCCAGGCTACCATCACGATGGTGACAAGAGTTACTGTCTGCACTGCGCCCGCGAAAATCAATTCGGTGATGAAAAGCGGTATGTCCTGCGAAACCACCGCCGCGAACAGGTAGAACGCGCCCGCGAACAGAAGCAGTTGCCATGGCCTGAAGCTGCTGGTTAGCCATGTCAGAATCCGCCGGCCCCGGAAAGCCAGTGCTATGAGCACAGCCGATATCTGAAAGACGAAGAACGCCAGTATTATGGGATTGACCTCCGCCAGCACCTGGTCCAGGGACCTGTAGTGCTGGTAGGAGACTGTTGGTCCGGCATTCACCAGTTGAAGCGTTGTCGCCTGACCAACCAGCGCAACACCGAGCCAGAGGGCCGATATCGTGCCACCGCGGCCGATGGCCCATCCAATAATTAGAAGCGCCGCGCCGCCGGCTAACGGCGGAAGTACCTGTGCCGTGGGGAAACCCGCGCCATCTCTGAATTGCGTCGTAAGTGCGACCCAAAGCAAGAGTGCCAGACCAGTGGCCCACAATGCGAAACGCCCGGCGTGGCGCAACGACGGCGCCAGCCCGGCGCGGGCAGGCATTTTCAACACGTTAACTTCGCGCATCGTGTCTCACGAAGCAGTCTGTTGCTGGGCCCGCCTGACTCCCATCCCCAAGGCCAGGAGTTCGACGGCGCCTACAAACACGATGTCGGCCGCAATGCTGACTATTCGAGAGGAAGCCACCACCAGGCTGGCCGATGCAGGGTCCATGATTTGAGAAAACAGTACGAAGGCCAGGCCGTCCCGTACGCCAAGGCCGACTGGGGCCAGGAACGACACCCACCCCAGTGTTAAGCTGACTCCCCACGCCCCGGCGACGATGGCCGCTGTCTGAACATCGAGGTCCGTGAAGCTGGAGGCAACGAGAATGATGAAAGCCAACTGCATCAGGGAGTATACGCTGTAGGCCAACACCCCCCACAGCCCGGTACTCAACGTCAGCGGATGTTCGCCAACGACAAGTCTATGCGCCTTCGTTCGAATCTGCCCGAGCAACGACGCCTTGCTTTCACCCCGCAGCCCCGCCGACAGGATAGACTGGGCCCAGGGGACGCCAAAGACGAATGCCGGCAACCCGAGAATCAGCACGGGCCAGCCTGCAAGAATGTGCAGGTACGCTGATGCCAGCAGCGCGCCACCTATAACCGTTACCAACCCGTAAGTGAAAATGACCTCCAGCACCATGCTGCGCGCAACGTTTTCCGGCGGCACTCCCTGCTTGTGGGCAAGCAAAGCCCGTCCGCCTACCGCCCAGACGCGACCCGGTATGTAACGGGCCAGCCAGCTTCTGGAGTACGCTGTGAATAGTCCCGCGCGCGTCGGCGCGGGCCTCCGGGAGTAAAGGTCGGGCATCAGCCTGCCCAGCAGCCTTTCCCAGATGAACATCAGCACAAACAGCATGACGAACTGAAGCGCGACGGCGCCCACGAATGGGGACCATCGAACATCAGATAAAGTGGTGGCACCCTGAACCGCTCCTGATGCCACCCATGCGAATGCGGCAAGAGATCCGGCCACGATAGCCACGCTCAGGATGCGTGAGATGCCGGGGATACCCTTGCTTTTGGTGACGATGGTGTCGGCTACAGTCAAGCAGGTGTCCTTGTCGGTTCGCGTTGGGCTGAGACGTCTCGCTAGAGGTCGATTGCCGTGGATGGCGTCCCTTAAACTCCGACACCCGCAGGCTGATTCAGGTAGGCCCTGACTCCTTCAGCGGTGCTGAAACCATCGGTCACGAAATCGTGCACGTGCCCGTAAAAGAAGCTCCCGCCGCGTCCCAGTGTCCAGAGGTTCTTGAACTGGCTCAAGTAGGACTTGATGATGTCGGAAGTCTCCTTGTAGCCCTTCGAGTACACGGGGTACGCGTCCCGCATCTTGTGTACGTCGCTTGCGAACACCCGTGATCCCTTGATGAGGCCCATCTGGTCCAGGTCTCTCACCAGGTTGTCCACGATGGATTTCTCATCGCGTTCCCATATGTCCTCTGTCCGGAAGCAGGGGTACTCGATCACCAGCGAGGTCTTACCCTGCGGGCTCATGTCGCGGCTTCGATTCCGCGGCTCGTGCGCACGTGTGAACTCGTACTTGGGGTTCTGGAAGTACGTGACGGCCGCATCGCTGATCGATTCCTGGTCGATGAAAAGCGCCACCAGCACTACGTCTCGGAACTGCAACTTGTCGGCGGCGTCCAGCACCTCCTGAGGAGGCTGCGGGTCCATCATCCTGGCGATGATGGTTATGGGCAGCGTGCTGATTACGGCTTCGGGGCTGACCGTTCGCACCTCTCCGCCCGTTTTAACGCTGACTGAGGTAATCCGGTCTCTGTTGGTCTCGAGGCCTACGATGCGCTGGCTGTAGGCCAACCGTCCGGGTGAGAGCTTTTCGGCCATCTTGTCCGATATCTGGCCGTAGCCTTTTCGGGGATACAAAAACCTGCCTTCCAGGTGGTCGGACTTCTTGGAGCCGAACAAGGTTTCCTTGATAATCCCGGCAACCGAGAAACCCGGCAGGCGCCTGCCCGCTATATCGGGCGAAAGCTGTGGCCCCGGAAGTCCCCACAGACGCTCGGAGAAGGGGACCAGAAAGGTTCCCGCAATAGTCTTGCCGAACCAGTTATACGCATACGTCTGGAAGTCCTCCGGTGGCGCTGCATTTCGACTGCGTATGCGGGCGGTGACCAGGTCTGTGGCGGCTTTAACGGCGAAGCCCAGCCCACCACTCTTGAGAATCTGCAGGGGCCGTAGTGGAAAATCGACGAACCGCCCTTCCCAGTAAATGCGGGCGGGGGCATTGACCTCCTGCAGGTCTGGACCCAGCAACCCCGACACCAGACGGGTCGCCTCCGGGTGCCTGGCGTGGAACCTGTGGGGCCCGGTGTCGTATTTGAAATCGCCGAAACGGACCGTCCGGGCGTTACCTCCGTGCACCGAGGATTTTTCGAATATGGTGTAGTCCGTGTGGCCCAGCTCCTCCAATGCCCAGCCGGTTGCAAGGCCTGCGGGACCACCTCCAAGGATGGCTATGCTGTTGAAACCGTTGCGTAGCGTGGACACGATATGTAACCTCCCATAGGCACAAAGGGTGCATGAGACCCGCCTTAATCTCTCGAAGGCGGGTCCGAAATAATCATGAACGGCTCTAAGGCGACTCCACCCACACGGTTATCTGTCCGTTTCCAATAGAGCCTGGGAACGTTTGCAGGATGCTCCAGTCCCGGGTTATGCGTCGCTCCAGCTCGGGCTTCCTGCTGCGGAGAAACCTGGTAAGCGTCGTAACCAGGTAACGGTCCTGAGAGGTCTGGGCCGACACCAACGAATCAAGCTCTTCCACCGTTTGCACGACGAAGTAACCTTCGTTTTCCCTGACACCCATGCGATCGGCGTAGTACCGATAACCCTGCTCCGCCAGGTCCACGACGATAACGATGTCCTCGGATTGTCTCTGCGTTTCCAGGTATTCCAACGTGGCGCGATATGGCTGCTTGGGCACAGAGTAGTACCAGCGCAATGATGACAGTGATACCGCTGCGACTAGAAACACGGCCAACGCCGTTGCGGCAACGGGTAACGCCCGCTGCATTCGGCCGCTCATGAGCCCCGCCACGATTGTTGAGAGGCTGTGAACTCCCTGAACCGCGGCGATTATCGCCAAAGGCAACAGCGTCAAGAATATCCTGGGCGAGAATGTCAGCCCGCTGATGACGATGAACGCCGCATTGGCAAGTCCCGGCGCGGTGAGGGCCAGCGTAAGCGCCCACTGGTGGCGCAGCATGGCAACGTATCCCACCGCCATAACCACGAGTGCGGCCAGGATTACTATTGCCGCCAGGGGGCCTTCGCCCAGGCCGATTCCAACGGTCAGGCTTCTAAGAAGTTCGCCGGCAAAGTCCGGCGAGAATATCGAGAAGTAGCCACTACCTGAGCCGGACTGTTGCGCCCCATCCGAGTAGGCCACGGTGGCTCGAACGTACACCGAGGGCAAAATCAGGGCGTAAAGGTGAAACGCCAGAAATCCCACCACGGTAAAAACGGCCGCTAACCTTCGAAATGCCGGGGCCAGCGGCTTGCCGGCACGGTAGGCCAGCGCCAGGGCCACGGCTGCTACCAGGACGTGGGCCGCCAGCACGTATGCGCTGATTATCAGGGAGGCGAAGTTCAGCAACATCGCCGCCGCGTACATTACCCAGTAACGCAGGCGGTCGGTCTGCAAGGCCTTGAGCAGCAGTCCGGATGCCAGCACCGAGAAGAGTACGTGCCCAATGTACCCGCGCGCGTTCTGGGAAAAGAATATGTGTTGGTAGGAGACCGCCAACAGCAGCGCTACGCCCAGACTGGTGAATCTCGAAAGGCCGAGCTGTCGAGAAATCCAATAAACCACGGGCATGGCCGCCGTGCCGAAGAATACAACCGGCAGACGGATTGCCCACTCGCTCTCCCCGAAAATGCCGGCGGAGAGCTTTATTAGCAGCGTGTTGAGCAGGTGGTTATTGAAGTTCAGGTACCCACCAAAAACCTGCAGGAGCGGTAGCCTGCTGTAATCCATGACCGTGGTTATCTCGTCCAGCCACAAGTCGCTGTTGATCTGGATAAGCCTCAACGCCAGGGCCAAAATGGTTACGGCCGCCAGAGCCCAGATGGCTTGGCCAGGTCCAATCTCGTCACGGCCGTTGTCCGGCCCACGGAAGGGAAGGATTGCCGGCACAATCTGCGTGAATCGCCACCGGGTTAGCGACAGCGCCATTAACGCCAGACCCTCCAGCACGAACGCCAACTGAAACAGCGTGAGACCGCTCACGGGCGGCGTCGGCACGTCTGGGTTCCGAGGAAGGGCCGCATACCAGTCCTGGGGCATGAATATCCCCACCAGGAGGAGCATGACCCCCGGGACGAAAAACCCCCAATTCCCCCTGGCCCGGACGCTGGAAAGCATCCCCGCGGCGGTCACCCGCGCCCAGGCCTGATGTCGGTGGTCGACGCCTGTGTTCCGCTAAGGTCATACAGGTAAACCACAGCGTTATCGGCCCGGAAGGTCTCTAACCGCCTGCCTATCCCGTCCAGATGATGTAGAAGGAAGGTCTCGTCATTTATGCCGTTATCGGTGTTTACGTTGGAAAAAAGGATCCACACCCGATTATTGCCTATGAACTCGTCGATCTCAGAGGTGTAAAGCTCGAGAGCTCCCCACTTTTCGGCTTCGCGCGGGGCGTTGGAACTGTCCCGGACGTAATGTGCGCCCATTGTATATTCATCATCGTCCATACCGAATCTGTCGACGTAGTATGTGGAGGCTTTGATGCCGCCGGAGTATATGTAAAGCGCATCTCCTTCGGTGCGGCGGCTTTGGATGTGGGCCAAAGCCGGGCGTACCCTTTCGCTACCCCTCGGCTCCACAAGATGAAAAGCCTCCGACGCTACTGGATGTAGCAGTAGCAAGCCGATCAGAGTGATTCCTATCAATGGCGTCGCGTTTTTTGTCATCCCGTACAGGGACATCGCGCCTTCGGCGATCAACATGAGGACCGATGGCACGAGGAATAGAAACCACCTGTCGGAAATTGGGTAAAGCCTAGCCGCAGAAGCGAGGAATAATATGGCCATGGGCGAGACCAGCAGAAAAAACTTGTAACTATCTTTTATGAAGACCGCACGCGCACCGATCAGCAGGAGAACGGCTGCAAGGCCCGTCAGCGGAAGGCCCACCGGCACATCAAGCAATTTCAATGGAACGGTTATGTACCATTCCAAGTCCATCAGTGAGGTAGGAAAAAGGGGAACAAACGCCGAATTGTAGTTGCTTATCGCGTTCTTTACACCCTCGTTAGTAGCCAGGTCGCCGACCGTGGTCAGCTTGAAAGACGCAATGAAGCTAATGAGCCATGCGCTGCTCATGGCGCCGACTCTGGCTGTGTGCCGCCAATTTCCCTGGAGCAGGTAATTCGCCCCCATTATTCCACCCATGCCCGCCAAAACGAACACAGATGGATGGGAGAACCAGACCGCGGCGGCGCCCAGCAAGGTGTAAGTGATTAGCCATCGAAACGCCAGGCCGCTACGCATTGCATACGTCTGCACCAGTATGATGAGCAGCGCGATGAACATGTCGCTGGAATACTGCCTGAAGAACGTGGAGTACCGCACGACGGACGTTGATGTTGCCAGCAATAACAGCGCCAGAGGCACCGCGGAAGGCCGGATGTAGTGTCGCGCCACGGCATAAAGGAGGAAGATCGATCCGATTCCGGACAGCAGCGGCACCAGTCTAAGCGCCTGCTCGCCCGAACCGAATAGCTGAATGGAAAGCTTGGAAGCAACCAGGAAACCCAGGGGCGAGCCGGTATTGAACTCCAGTGGTTTCGTGAGATCGGCGTAGGGAATTCCGATAATGCTGACGGCCAGGGCCGCCTCGTCGACCCAGAGCGATGAGTTGGCCAGGAACTGGGCTAAACGCACCAACACACCGAGGCCTATGATGACCCAAACAATGCGCTCTATTGTCACGACAGAGCCAACTCGGTCCGTCAGGGTGAAACGATATTCAGTCTTCACCGCCATGAACAAAGGTCCTTTGCCATTAGCTGGCCAGAGGCTCCAGGAGTCTCGCCTTGAAATGATCGATAGTCTTTGCCAGCCCGGCCTCGATGTCGAACGTCGGGCGCCAACCGAGCAACTTTTTCGCGATGGTGATATCGGGACGCCGGACCTTTGGATCGTCCACAGGAAGGCTAAGGTGTTCGATGCGGCTGTTGCTGCCGGTCATCCTCAGCACCATTTTCGCCAGGTCCTTCACCTGAAGCTCGTGGGGGTTGCCCAGGTTGATGGGGTTGTGTATTGAGGCCTTCTGCTCGGCCGAAGCCGGCGTGTACAGAAAATTGCTCTTGTCTGTCCGCTCCTCGATTGTCTTGTCCGAGTCCTGGAATAAGACCCTGAGAATGCCCTCCACAGTGTCGTCCACGTAGCAGAAGCTTCGGGTCTGCGAACCATCGCCATATATAGTCAGTGGTTCGCTTTTGCAGGCTTGCACAATGAAATTGGATACAACTCTGCCGTCATTCGGTCGCATTCGTGGGCCGTAGGTGTTGAAAATGCGAACGATACGCGTGTCCATTCCGTGGTATCGATGGTACGCCATGGTCATGGACTCGGCGAAGCGCTTCGCCTCGTCGTACACGCCGCGAGGACTGACGGGGTTGACGTTGCCCCAGTAGGACTCCGGCTGAGGATTGACAAGGGGGTCGCCGTATACCTCGGACGTGCTGGCCAACAGATACCTGGCTCCCTTCGATTCGGCCAGGTCCAGCGTGGCCTCCGTACCAAGAGATCCAACTTTAAGGGTCGCCAGCGGAAACTGCAGGTAGTCCCGGGGGCTCGCCGGTGAGGCGAAATGCAGAACCGCATCCAGCGGGCCATCGATGCTCAGACCGTTGGTAACATCGTTCTGGATGAAGCTGAAGCCCCGATGGGCCTGCAGGTGGGTAATGTTTTTTGCCGCGCCCGTCAGCAGGTTGTCCATGCAAATCACGTCGTACCCGTGATTCAGAAGACTCTCGCATAGGTGGCTTCCAAGGAATCCGGCGCCTCCCGTGATAAGGGCGCGTTTTAGCCTACTACCTGATTGCAATATGTCACTCCCATTCCCGCCGCAATACGGCTGAAGCAAGGCTGCGAATCGGCCTGCGGATATCGAGGTACCATGAGAAGGCGCGACCGGACAGGTGACGCATAACCCGCGGATGTTGCACGTAAAGTATCTCTACGCGCTCCAGGGCGAGGGGATCGCTAGCTTCCGTCACCGTGCCCAGCCTCGTTGTGCACGCCCCTGCATACGTAGCGCCGACCATGTCCGCGCTTATTGTGTTGAATCTTCCATATGGATAGGCGAATAGGTCCACCGCGTGGCCCAGCTTATCCTCCATGACGTGCTTTGAGTGAACGATCTCTCGTTCCAAATCCGACGCCGGCGTCCGGTCCAGGCGCGGATGGGTGTATGTATGAGCGCCAAACTCAATGCCGTGGCGCTCCATTTCCGCTATCTGCGGCCAGTCCATAAGCTGCATCCGAGGTATGCCGGCCGGCTGGCTTGGCCAGTCATTTAACTTGCCGCAGTAGCCTGCAACTGCGAACACGGTGGCGGCAAATCCATGGGACTGCAGGACCGGGAACGCATGCTTGTAGGTGCTCTCGAACCCGTCGTCAAAGGTGATTGCCACGGACCGGTCGGGGAGTTCACCGTCGCCCCTGAGGGCGTTGACCAGCCGTCCAAGCGTGATGACGTTGCAGCGGCTTTCGCTTAGCGCCTGCATCTGTCGCCGGAAAGCGTCCGGCGTTACGGAGATCGGCGAGCGCTGCTCGTCAATGGCATGGTATGAGAGAATCGGTATGGCCATGTGCGTTGGAGCTGCCGACGCTAGTCCGCGGCGCCGGCGACAGCCTCGGTCCGCTCCCCGTCTTTGGACTCGATCACCACCTCCAGGTACTCCTTCTCCGTGTTCACGCCCCAGAGGTCGTGTTGCGCGCCCATCATGTTCTCCACCGCGAGTATGGAAGAGAGCATGGCGTGGTCCTGGTTGTCGTACCGATGCAGGCCGTTTCGGCCTACGGAAAACAGGTTATCCAGTGAGTCGATGTATCCCCGGACTATGTCCCTGGCCTCCTTGTACTCCGAGTCGTAAACCGGGTAGGCGTGTGGTTGTCTGATGACGACGCCATCGATGATCTCCTCGGCTTTGGCCAGGCCTATGGCGGCGATCTCTCTTTTGCCCTGCTCTATCAGCTCGTCGTCGTCCTTGTTCCAGAGCTCGTCGCCGGCATTGCAAAAATACTCCATTCCTACACAGCTTTTGCTCTGGTCCGGTACCATGTGGGAGCTCCAGTTCTTGAAATTCTGGATCCGGCCCACCTGGACCTTCGGGCTGTGGATGTATATCCAGTTGTCCGGAAACAGGTCGGGATTGTCCACGATTAAAGTCACAGTCAGGAAGTCCCGATACTTGAACTTCTTCGTCGCCTCCAGGACCTCCCGGGGCGGCTCCGGCTTCATGTTGAGCAACAGCTCCTTCACGGGCAAGCTGGAAATGAAGCTCTCCGCCTCTATGGTCTCCGTGTTGCCATCGGAGTCCCGAATCACCACCCTGTCGATGTGGCTGCCGGTCCGCTCTACCCTGAGGACCTCGGTATTGAACAAGACAGTGGAGCCCATGGCCTCCAGCTTGTCAGTCATGCACTGCCACATCTGGCCCGGTCCCAACCTGGGGTAATCAAACTCTGCGATTAGCGACTTTGCCTCGACCTCTTTGGGCTTGAAGATGGCGTTTTTCAGGGCCACCATGAACGTCAAATTCGTTATTCTTTGTGCCGCCCACTCGGCCTGGATTTCGGTGCAGGGGATTCCCCAGACCTTCTCTGTATACGTCTTGAAGAATGTCCTGAATAGCCGGCGGCCGAAACGGTTGGATACCCACTCCTCGAAGTTGTCCTCATTTGGGTAAGGCCGAATTCGGGAATAGATGTAGCTAAACAGAATCAGCACGCTGTTTATCGGACCCAGACCCGTGAGGACGTTCATCAGCTTTAACGGATAATCGAAGAACTTGTCGTTGTAGAAAATTCGAGACATGCGGGGCGTCTTTTGGAAGTCCTCATCGAGGACCTCTCGCCATATCTCGTTCACGCGTTCAATTTTTGTGAAGAAACGATGGCCGCCGATGTCAAATCTGTACCCTTTGTAAATTTCGGTCCGGGCGATGCCGCCTGGCATGTTTCCCTTTTCCAGCACCAGGGAGTGCACCCCCTGTTTTTCCAGCTGATAAGCTGCCGTGAGCCCGGCTGGGCCCGCGCCGAATATCGCCACTTTTGGGTCTCGCTGATACGTGGTCTGGGGCATATTTTATTCACCTCGTGCGCAGGGCGCCATGGTAGGGCGCCGTGCGATGTAATGGAAATAGGCTGCGATTGGTGTTGGGAAGGCCGGTCGAAATCAGTACCGTTGCAGGCTGCCGCACACCTTTGCCGGTTGGTGACCGGCCAGGCGTTGGCTCACAAGCAACAATTGTCCTCGTATTAGGATAGTCTTCGCGCGTGACTTAGTTATGGAATGGAAAGGCCAAAAATGGCGAACTTGCGGTGAGCCAAAGTGAACAGTAGTGATAAAAACGTTTGAGACCGTGCTTCCATGGTCTCGTTGGCTGGGCCTCGACAGCTCGTGGCGCTCCGAAATAAGCATGCGTACCAGCTCAGAAGCAGCCGGGCATCAGCGTTAACCGGATACTTTTAGATGGCGTTTGGCGGCTATCCCGTTTATCAGGCCGAAGTACTTGGGCATGTACGCCTCGGGCGTCCAGTACCGGTAGTATGCCTCTCGACCGCGCTCACCCAGGGCCGTACGCAGACTCGGGTCGTTTCGCAGGAGTTCCATCGCCTCGATCAGACCTGCCTCGTTCTCGTAAATCAGCCCGCCACCGCTCTGCTCCACAATTTCCGGCGGGGCTCCCAGGTCGTTTACGATAACCGGCGTGTTCTGGAGAAACGCCTCCAACAGAACAATGCCCAGCGTCTCGTACCCGATGGAGGAGAAGACCTGTGCGATGGCGTGCCTGTAAAGCCTCTGCAGCTCCTGGTACTGCACGCGGCCCAGGAACTTCACGTGGTCAAGCCCTTGCGCCTGACTGCGTAGCTCAGTCTCGTACGAACCGTCGCCCGCTATCAACAGGTCTGCCTTGTCGTACCGGCGAAAGGTTTCGATGAGGTTTTGAACGCCCTTGAGCTTCTCCAACCTGCCCACGAACAGGAAGTAAGGCCGGGGATGAGGCGGAGCCTCGTCCTGGGATACCTCATCGACTTCAGGTAGAGGCACGAAGTACGGTATCACCTCGATGGGCGCTTTCACGTTCAGCCCAAACTCCAGATGCTTCTGCTTGCTGAACTCGCTCACGGCGATAAACGCATCGATATTGTCCAGCATGGAGTCCATGAACCCGGTGTACCGCCAGAGTTGCGGCGGGCGTTTCCCCTTGATGGTGCACGATATGCACTGCTTCTGCGTGCACGCCTCCCGATCGAATTTCCACAGCACGTGCATGGGACAAACAAGCCAATGTTCGTGCATGGTGTACAGCTTTATGCCCGAGCCGTACGTCAGGGCCTTGAGGCCTATGAGCGAGGTATTGTGAAAGTTGATTACGTCGAAATTGCCGTCTTCGATTAGCTGGCGAAGACGCGGGTTTTTCAGACCAGGGTGGCCCGTCTGCTGCGTAACCAGCGGGGAAAGCATGCCGCCCTTGCTCTTTAGACTGTGAACGGTGACGTTCGGGTGATGTGGATAATCCCCAGATGGCGGACCATTGGCCTGCATCTCGTAGGCGTCAACGCAGTGTATTACCTCGACCTCGTGACCTTGCCCGGCCAGCGCGTTGGACAACCTGTAGATGAACATGCCGTCGCCTCCGAAGTTGTACGGAGGGTAGAAGGTAGTCACCATGCAGAAGCGCATGCGTTTGCCGGTTTCCACTAACTGTGAGGTCAGGAGTCCGCTCCGGTGGGCGTCGCGCTTGTCCGGCCCGCTCTGCTGCCTACAAAGTGGCCGGCAGCCGCCGGCTCGAGCGTCTGCTCGCGGGCGTCTTCAGTAGGTCTCGGCATTGAGGGTTGGTACTTGCGAAGTATCAGCAGCGCCACAAACCCGATAAGGACCGTCATCCACAGCGTTATGACCCGAATAATCAGTATTGCCGCCGTGGCCGTTGTGCTCCCCAGACCCACGCGGGACAGCATGGCCAGCATGCTGCCCTCGGTTGTAATTAGGCCGCCTGGCAGCATGGTGATGGAGCCAAGCAGTGTAGAGGCGGAGAATATGGATACGGCGGCGGGCGCCTGGACCTGTGCCTGGAAGCCTTGCAGGACCACCCAAAACGACACCCCTATTAGCAACCATGCGAAAAGTCCTAATGCGAAACCAATAGCCAGGACCTTCGCGGTGTAAAGCTTGCGAAAGGTCTGCCCGGAATCGGCCAGGACGGTGTCCCAACGTCTTAGAAGCGGCAATCTTATCAGCAGTGCCACACCCTTGGCGGAAGCCAGCATCACGGTAAGGGCCGCGAATCCCAACAGCGTGACCAGGATTATCACCCAGCCGAAGGGAATGAATATAAGGCCCCAGATTCCGAGGAATAGGACGGACATCACGTCCAAGATGCGCTCTGTCAATATCACGGGAGCCGAGGTCCGAATCTGAACGTCCGCCTTCTGCCTGAGGAAGAGCGACTTGGCCAGCTCGCCGATTCGCCCGGGTACCATCAGCATGCTGAACCCCGCCACGAAAATCAACGAAGTGGTTTTCAGGTCGGCGCTTACGCCTACAACCCTCAGGAAATAGTGCCATCGCGCCATTCTCACAACGACGTGCACGACGGTCAACAGGAATGCCCCTATCCAATAAACAGGCGACACCAGCAGAATGCTCTTGAAGAGCTCCCGTGCGTCCCCGTAAACGGCCAGGCCCGTGAATACGGCTACGCTTAGCAGCGCGAAAATTATTATGCTTCGTTGATTCAAGATATGTCCTTAATGTGGTGCGTTCCGGGCGGCACACATAGCACGCATTGATTATTGGAGCCTTTGCAACAATGTTGGGTCAGGCCAACGCCGCCTGGTATTGGCCGGTGACATCACGAAAGGCCTCAAGGGCCGACTGCACGGAGTTTTCCCAGGTGAAGGTCTTGGCCCGGACCAACGCTCTGGCGGCCATCATGTCGAGAAGCCGGGCGTCTCCCAGTAAACTGGAAAGGTGCGTTCTTAGCTCATCGGCGGACGAAGGGTCGAATAGCATGCCGGCCTCGCCCACGACTTCCGGCAGCGCGCCGGCCCGGCTGGCCACGACGGGCGTGCCGCATGCCATTGCCTCCAGGGCTGGCAGACCAAAGCCTTCGTCGAAGGACGGCATGACTACTGCCGAGGCGCGGGAGTAGAAGTGAGAGAGGGATTCCTCGCTGGCGAACCCGGTAAATACCACGTTGTCAGTGGAGCCGTGGCCGTGTATTCGCTCACAAAGGCCGGCATAGCAGGAGTAAAATACATCATGCTGGTAATCGCCCACCAGGACCAGTTTCACATCATCCATGCCCGGTTCACGGATGAGCGCGGCGTGGGCGTCCACCAGCGTCTCCAGGTTCTTGTGAGGGCTTATTCCGCCCACGTAGAGTATGAACCGCTCCTCGTTGCTCACGCCGTATGAGGCGAGTATCTCCCCAGATGATGCAATGTCCTCTACTGGACTGAACTCCGGACCTACGGCGTCCGAGACCACGCGCACCAGTTCAGGCGAGATGCGGAACTCCCGCACGATCTCCCGCTTGGATGCCTCCGACACGGTGGTGATCAGGTCCGCCCGTCTTACGGCAAGCTGGACCTTGATCTTCCAGAACATTCGACTGCTCCAGTTCGGGAAAATCAGTTTCGGGTACTTCTCGGCAGTGGTGTCGTGAATGGTGACGATTACCTTGGCACGTGTCTTTATTGGGAAGTAGGTGTACACAGATGGAAAGAAGAACACGTCAAGGTCCTGTCCGTGCCGGTGGACGGCCCTCCGCATGGCCCAAAGGTCTTGGACGGAGCGTCGTCCGGAAGCCGCCGCCGCCCGCGTAGCGGCCTTAGAGGTGCCTACAACGACCTTCTCCACATCCTGCGGCAGGTCTTCCGAAATCTCTGCCGTCTCGCTGTCCAGGAAGAAGCGATATTCGTTTTCCTTGTCGGTATCGAGAAGCGTGCCCAGCAACTCGCGGGTGTAACGTCCGTACCCGCGTTTGTTGGCCCAGCAGCTTGCGTCCACGCCTATTTTCATAGGTCCAGTCTTTCCTTCTGTCTCAATTGCCTGTCTTGGTGGCCGCCGGCCGGCTAGCCTGAGGCAACGGCGTGCCGTTGCCTCAGGCTAGCGATCACGTTGCCTATTGTGGTTTCCAGCGTAAATTCCGGCTGCCAGCCCAGCGCCCCTTGAATCCTGGACGTATCGGGCACTCTGCGCCTCATGTCCTCGAAGTCCGAGCCGTAGGCCAATTCGTAGGGCACGAACCTGATGGACTCCTTGGTCATATCGGTGGAGCGGCCGGCTTGTCTAAGAACTAGTTTGGCCAGGTCTGTGATGGAGATCTCCTCAGTTGACCCGATGTTGAAAACCCGTCCGATGGCGTCTTGGGACTCGGATAGCGCGACGATGGCCCGGACAGTGTCTCGGACGTCGCAAAAGCAGCGCGTCTGTTTGCCGTCGCCGTACACGGTAATGGGATCGCCGTCTATTGCCTGCTGGGCGAAACGAGGCACCACCATGCCGTACTGGCCGGTCTGCCGCGGCCCCACGGTGTTGAACAGCCGGAAGATAACGATGGGGAGGCCCAGTTGCTGGTGGTATGCCAACCCAAGGAACTCGTCGACGGCCTTGGATGTGGAGTAGCTCCAACGGGCCTTTGTCGTGGGACCCAACAGCCTGTCGTCGTCTTCGCCGAAGGGAACGTTTTCGCTCTTGCCGTATATCTCGGAGGTCGAGGCGATAAGCACCTTTTTGCGGTAGCGGTTCGCGGCCTTCAGAACCGCGTGGGTGCCGAGAACGTTCGTCTCGATGACGTGTACCGGGTCGTTTACGATGAGCTGCACGCCCACGGCCGCAGCCATGTGAAAGATCACGTCACACTCGCTGACCAGCCGGTCCATCACCACATCGCTGGTGATGTCGTCCACTGCGAAATGGAAGCTTGGATTCTCGGTCAGGTGGGCGATGTTTTCAATGCGCCCGGTCGAAAGGTTGTCGATGATGGTGACGCGATACCCTTTGTCCAGCAGGCTCTCGGCGAGATGGGACCCAATGAATCCCGCGCCGCCTGTAATCAGGGCAGTTCGGCCACCGTTCGTGTTGCTTGCCACCGCTTTTCTCCTTTGAGGTTCGCTATGGTCATCGGCGGGCCATCGGCGCAGTCTCCTGGCGATTGACGCGGTTGGACTGCCGAACCTGGCCCTGTTAATGCAGGTGATTCAGGCTTCGAATTCTGGTATCAGACGCAGGAGAGGCGTGACCGCTACGGAGCGCTCACGGAGCCCGGCCTCAGCTTGTGGGTTATCTTGTTTAGTGTCGGGCCCAGCATTGGCTCCAGGTCCTTGGGCACGCCACGGAAAATCACAACGACAGCCGCGTAGGCCCCGACGCCCAGAGCCACGCTGGCGATCAGACCTACGTAGGTGCCGAGGCCGTCGGTGTCGACAAATGCGACGGGCAGGCCCATGAGGCCTGCCAGCAGTACCGCCCTAAACAGCGGAACCAGGCTGATTTTGACGCCTAGCCTGTATATGTAGGCCAGGCCTACTATCAGGAGGAGCCCCTCCGCGGCCGCAGTTGCAATCGCTGCGCCCACCATTCCGAATCTGGGAATCAGGACGATGTTCAGCAGGATATTCACCCCGGCTGCCGTCCCTATGATGGCCGTCTCCTGCTTAAGCTTGTTGCACGCCACGAATACGTTGTGCAGGGGCTCCGACAGGAACACGAACCCGATACTCAACAGCAGTACCTGGAATGCCCGTGCGCCCTCCACGTAATCCGAGCCAAATACCGCATTTAGCAGCGGGGTGGCCAATACGATGCCACCTATGACTGCCGGAAAACCTATGGCCGACGACAACTCCACGGATCGGCTGGCCGCCGTTGCCACTTGCGCTGGGCCGGATTCGGCGGCGCGGGTGACGGACGGCAGGTACGCTGCCTTTATCGCAATTGAGATGGCCAATAGTAGGAAGACTATCCGGTACGAGGCCGAATACACGCCCACGGCGGAGCTGCCCATTAACAAGCCAATCAGCACCACGTCGAACGTGAATATCAGAGATCGGAAGATGATACCCAGGGTAGGGAAGCCCGACGCCTTGAGGAGCTCCAGGCCATCTTTGATGTGAAACCGCACCCGCCCGGCCCGCAGTAGAAAAAAGCCAAGCAGTAGCGCCGCGCTGAACTCTCCCAACACCATGGCCGATGGAACGAAAAGCACATCCGCCGGGCCATGTACGGCGGTCAAGACCACCAACAGGTAAAGGCCTTGGCCAATTACAAGCGCCAGGCCCACCAGCCGGTTTCGCTCGAGCCCCTTGTACACCCATGAGGTATCCAGGGCCAGTGCGAAGGTGGAAAGACCCATGATCATGACGGCTAACTTCACGGTCAGGGGCTTGTCCAGTATCCAAGCCGTCGCGGTCAGCGCTATGAACAGGCCCAGAGCCAGCACCAGGCGTACGACGGTCCCGCTTACCGCCAGCCTCACGGCCTTCCCCGGTTCTCTGGCGACCGCCCTTGAGCCGATGTCCAGGAAGCCCTGGTGGATGGTGAGGGAGAAGTAGCCGGCCAAGGCATACGCGAAGCCGACTATCCCGAAGGCCGCCGGCCCCAGAGACCTCGCCAGGTATGCCGTGGCGATAAATCCTATGGCCCGGGCTACCACCTCTCCGCCGGAGAGGGCCAAAAGGCTTTGCATGACCCTGCCGGAGCTGGAGGCCTCCTCATCTGTTGGGCGAGCAGGCGCCCCTAATGCGCTGATGGCCGGACTCCTACTTCTTCAGAACACTGGTATTCCAGGTGTGTACCCCGGTGACCAGCGCGAACGTCACGATGCTGTACAGGTAGTACAGCAGGTGGAAAGGTATGACCGCGAACGCGAACAAGAAGCCGCGCTTGCGAATAAAGAACGCATAGAACCTGATATTCAGGGCCACGATTGTGGCGACCAGTCCAAGTATCGGTATCAGGAACCAGATGTTGAAATTGACCACCAGGATGGAGAACACTCCAACGGTGCCTATGATCATCGCCAGGAAAAGCAGGCCTCGAAAGTACCTGTTGAACATGCCGAATCTCTTGCCCATGAGGGTCCCGACGAAAAGCACACCCACCGGGAATAGCATTAGCGGCCTGTCCAGGTAGATGGATAAACCCGCGATCATGGCCATCGATAAGTACATTATCTTCTCAGCGCGGGTGCTGATCCTGCTTAGCGGAGGGGCGTTTTCGGAGTTGTTCCAGTAGCTAACCATCACGAAAAACAGGGCGGCTAAAGGCACCAAGATCAGGATGTTGTGGAAAAACGCCGTCCACACCAGGTGTACCACGAGAACCAGCAGCAACAGCGCGCTCGCCCTCTGGGACAGACCAAGGTTCAGGTCATTGGGAAGGTTCTTCTCCCTGAGGATCAGCTGAGTCCAAGGAATGGCCCGGTCGAATATATCGGCCTTTACCATGCCCCGGATCGTCCAGCGCTTCAGGTGCTTGACCTGCACATCCTTGTTCACCACGATCTGGTGGCCTGCCGCCGTTAACCTGTACCCCAGTTCAATGTCCTCTATGCTGGGATGGGGATACCGCTCCGCATCGAATCCGCCTGACTCAATGAAGGCCTGCCTGAGAATCGCGCCGCACCCGCTCCAGAACGTAACCGCCTGCTCATGTCCCTGCTGGTGTACGAAGTGGTGGAACAGGTTTTTGAACTGGGACGAGAAGTCGCCAGAGTCCGGATCGTCGTCGTAGGAGCCAAACATCGCGGATATCTCCGGCTTGTCAACGAAGGTCCCCGCCACCCGGGTCACCGTGTCCGGCTTGATGACTACGTCGGCATCCACGAACAAGACGATTTCACCGCTTGCGGCCTCCACGCCTCGGTTTCGGGCGTAGCCAGGCCCGTATGGACCGCCTTCCAGGTCTATGATCATTGCTCCGTACTGGCGAGCGATCTCCGGCGTATCGTCAGTCGAGCAATCGTTTACGAGAATTATCTCGTAGTTGGCATAGTCCGACGATCTGACAGCGGTCAGGCACTCAGCCAACGTTTTCCTGCCGTTATAGGCTGGAACAATTATCGATACCATGGGTTGCTGGTTTTCCATTGACAATTGCTCGTCCTTTTTCGAGGTGCTGATTCGAACCTGCGATAAGTACCCGGCTACCCATCCGACAGGGCATTGCCCGAAGGGATGAGAGGTGGGATACTAAATTAGCCTCGCGAGGCTTTCGAATTCTATATTCCGGAGGGTCTGGACATTGGCATCCGACCAGCCAGTTAAAAAAGTTCCAGTGGTTAGCGCTACCGTGGTCATCGCATCCAAGGTGGGCGAGCCTTTTGTCGACGAGTGCCTTGAATCAATCAAGGCGGAAGTCGAAGCTCTTGGGGCCGAAGCCATCGTGGTGGCCTCTGGTTCCGAGCAGAACGCCGCCCGAATCGCCCATAAATTTCCCTGGGCTCGCGTAATTCAGGTCCCGCCCACCTACGGGGTGCCTGCAAGCCGGCGTCGAGGAGTCGAAGAGGCCCGAGGCGAGATCATCGCCGTCATCGAAGAGCGTTGTCTGGCCTCGGAAGGCTGGCTTCAGCGGGCAGTCGATGCTATGTCAGCCGGCAATTACGGTGCTGCCGGCGGCCCTATTGCCGATTCGGACTTCAAGAGACTCAGGGATTGGGTCGTGTACTTTTGCGAGTACAATGACTCCATACCTCCCGTAATCGAAGGGGACACCTACCAGCTAAACGGCGCTAATGCCGTGTATCGGCGTGAACTGCTTCTGGACCACGCTGATTTACTGAGCGACGGCTACTGGGAAGCCACTTTACACCCGGCGCTTGTTGCTGAAGGTGTGAAGTTTCTGTCCGTTCCTGAAATGGCTGTGCGAAAACGCGGTCCGTTTTCCTATGGTTACTACCTCAGGCAGAGGTACCTGTTCAGCAGAGCCTTTGCCGGCGCCAGGGCGGAAAATATGTCCGCGCTCAAGCGTGCGGTCTACCTGCTGGCAACTCCACTGGTGCCCGGACTGGTCCTCTTCCGCATCGGGTCCAGGCTTTGGGCCAAACGCTATCGTCTGGGTCGGTTTGCCATGGCCTTGCCACTCATTTTGCCGGCCCTTATAGTCTTGGCCGTGGGCGAGACGGTGGGCTACCTGTTAGGCCCCGGCGACGCGCTCAGCAAGGTTGAATAGGCGGCCGCCCTCTTGGATACCTCCAAAAAGCCCGAACTGTCTGTCATAGTGGTGATCTCCAGCGACACTACCAAGTCTCGCGCCGATACAGTTCTGCTGGAAGTCTGTCTGAAGGCCCTTTCAGACCAGGCCGGCCCGCCGGCTACCGAGATAATCGTTCCTTATCATGCGGCCGTCGACGGCATCGAGGGCCTGCGGAAAGCCTTTCCCGATGTTGTTTTCGTCCAGGCGTTCGAGCTTTCGTCATTCACCGGCAAAGGCGGCTCGCGGGAACACCATGATGAGCTCCGAAGCGTTGGACTGGCAGTTGCCCGGGGAGACGTCATTGGTCTGTTGGAAGACCAGGCCATTCCTGATGAGCACTGGTGCGCTCGGGCAGTTGAGATTCAAAATAGCGAATTCTCGGTTGTTGGCGGGGCTGTGGAGAATGGCGTCGACAGCATCCTGAACTGGGCGGTGTACTTTTGTGACTTCTCCAGGTATCAGAACCCGCTTCCGTGCGGGGAGTCCGGGTTTGCTTCCGACTCCAACTCAGCTTACAAAATGTCCGCCCTACAATCAGTTCGTCACCTGTGGGCAGACAGCTTCCACGAAACTCTTGTGAACTCGGCCCTGATGGAGAGAGGCGAGAGGATCGCATTACGGCCGGACCTCGTCGCATATCAAAATCGTCGAGGACTGAGTCTTGGCAGCGCGGTGCGTGAGCGTCTGGTATGGGGCCGCTCATACGCCGCCACCAGGTGCCTGCTTCTGGGCTCCAAGAGATTCGCTTACGCCTTGTTAACGCCCATTCTCCCCATGCTGATGGCTTTTCGATTGACTGTTAACGTCGCCAAAAGACGGCGTGGAATACGGAAATGTCTTGAGGCTTTTCCAGTCATACTGCTTCTTTTGTCCGCATGGGCGCTGGGCGAAATGATGGGCTATTTGACGGCTGAAACTGACTAGCCCTTGGGTCCGATAGCTTCCGTCCCGCCGGCTCTAGAAGGGTTCAGATAGACTGACCGCCCGCTTGCTTTCGGTGCTGCTGTAGACGGCGTTTGCAATTTCCACGGCGCGGAAGCCTGCGTACCCGTCGGCTAATGTCCCACCGCAGACGCCATCCTGGCAATACCTGGCAAAGTCATCCATCTCAAGCTGAAACGACTTTTCGATTGTCCTCTGCCACCCCAGCAGCTTTTCCTGGACGGCGATCTTGCGGTACTGGTTCGTTTTCTTTTGCCGCCTCCCGTGACCGTCCGTGTAAATCAATGTATTCCTCATCGGGCCATAGCTAGCCTGGACCATGCCTCGGTCGCCGTACACCTCGATCTGGAATTTGTAACCCTTCCATTCAGACCAGCTGGCCTGAAGTGTGGCAGCCCTTCCCTCGGGGCTGCGCATGAGGGCGAATCCGTTGTCTTCCGAGCCGCCCAGTTTCCAGATGTTTTCTGTGGCCATGCCGTATACGTCGGCGACTTCTCCAAGAGTGTAACGCACTAGATCTATCATGTGGATGCCGATGTCCATCAGTGCGCCGCCGCCCACGACATTGTTGTCATGCTCCCATTCCGCCTTAAACTCGGACAGGCCCACATGGCCGGCAATGGCCCGAACATGGTCGAGCTCTCCGATTGCGCCGCTATCCAGGGTCTTCCTGAGGTACCGGAACGAAGGTATGTATCTAAAATTGAACCCCGTGGCCAATTTGTTGCCGGTGCCGGCGGCAGCCTCGACCATTCGCCTGGCGGCGGACAGGGTGTTGGCAAGCGGCTTCTCGCAAAGCACATGAACACCGTTCTCCAGTGCGGAGACAACGATCTCTTCGTGCAGAGGGGGTGGCGTTGAAACCACTACAGCGTCCACGGACTCGGAAGTCAACAGCGTTTGGTAATCTGTGTATGCCGCACCTCTGGATGTCTTCGCGACGGCCGTGGCACGCTGTAAATCGACATCCACGACCGCTGCCAACTCGCAGCTATTGGACCTGTTGATTGCATTTGCTCGAAGGCGGCCGATGTTCCCGGCCCCGATCAGTCCGATTCGCAATTTTATCTCCCGTGGATACCGCGGCCTTACATTTCGATATGTGGTGGAGCTGTTGGTCGGTCAGTAAATGCAGAAAATGTGGTTTGGGCAAGCTGCCGCAGCCCCGGACCTGCCGGGCTAATTGCCCCTGTCGTCGTTGATGATGGGCAATGGGAACACCTGAAAGGTCTGTGAGGCCGTTGTGACTTCCATGCCAGGGAATGATCTTCCAAAATGACGGTCCGGCGCGACACAGACTGCTCGCGATAGGTTTCGATCAGGGTACGCTGGCACCGTGAATGCGTCGGGGTATACGAAGTCCCGATGATGGGGAAAAATAGTGAACGTCCGTGAATGGGGAGTGAACCGGTCAAAGCCAGTTATAGAGGCAGGCGAAGAGCTCGTATGACGGCGGGTCGGTGCCGAGGGCCGTGTTGGTGTGGTCGGTGGTACCCGTATGTACGTGGACGGGCTCACATCGCGGCGGGTCTGGTAAACAACGATCGTGCATTCAGGCGCGATTCGGCGTCATGAACCGTCCGTTTGTTTCGCCGATTCCCAGGCAAAACACACTACCCCAACACCGGTTACACATGCTCCATGATATATATTTGAACTGTCGACTCATGGGACCGGCAGCCGCGAATGTGAATATCTTGTCATTGCACCGAAGGCTTTGCCCCAGGCTGTCGCCGTTCCAGGAATGCACACAATATGTCGGCACTCTGGGCGGATGACGAGGATGAACTGGATGGATGGTGGTTCTGATACCCAATAGGCGGTACTGGGACATGACGATTGACGGGCGAGGGTTCTATCCATGGCAAGACAGGGGTGTCGGGGATGACTAAAAACGTGTTCGGGTTGTTGCTGGCGCTGGGCGCATTTGCCGCGGTTTTCGGCGTCGGCTCGGTGCGAGTATCCAGCGCCGCTGCGGGGGACGTCATCACGCTGGACCCCGGCGCCACGTTTCAGACGATCAGCGGCTGGGAGACAAACGCCGGAATAGGCTCGGTGGACTTCATATTCGATTTTCAGAAATGGTCGGGCGCGGTCGTTGACCTGGCCGTGAACGATCTGGGCATCAACCGGGTCCGGCTGGAGATAAAGAGCGGCGCTGAAAACCCCGTGGACAGCTTCACGCCGTACATGAACGGCACGCTGAGCAGGGCGGCGTGGAAGGCCGGCTGGTACACGCCCGTAAATGACGATGACGACCCCAACACCATAAACCTGTCGGGGTTCCAATTCTCCGCGCTGGACCACAGCATCGACACGGTGGTGCTGCCCATGAAGCAGCTAGTTGAAGCCAACGGCGAGCAGCTTTACGTGAACCTGAACTACGTGGACTTCGACACCACGTCGGCGCTTCACCACCAGGACCCGGCCGAGTATGCGGAGTTCATGCTGGCAACCTTCCAGCACATGCAGGGCAAGTACGGCTTCGTGCCCGACGCAATCGAGATCATACTGGAGCCCGACAACAGCCTGTGGGACGGCTCGAAGATAGGGCTGTCGATAGT
>JACZVF010000113.1 GCA_022572805.1 Chloroflexota bacterium | reverse complement strand
CGATTCGGGGGCGGACCTGCGCAACGATTTGCCAAGGTATCGCGTTTTCCGGAACGGTGAGCTGGTGGAAGAGCCTACCGAAATACGAGATTACTGGAGGGACGACCTGGTGGCATTTCTCCTGGGGTGCAGCATGACGTTCGAGGGGGCCCTGATCGAGGCTGGAGTGCCCATCCGCGCCATCGAGCAGGGCGTGGGCACCTGCGACTTCGTGACGTCGATTGAGTGCGTACCGGCGGGCAAGTTCCACGGGCCGATGGTGGTCAGCATGCGGCCCATGACGCCGGCGCAGGCCGTACGGGCCACGCAGGTGACGACGCGTTTCTCGGCCACTCACGGCGCGCCCGTGCACATCGGCGACCCTGCGGCCATCGGGATAACGGACATCCAGAGCCCGACGTTCGGCGCAGGCGTGGACATCTACGACGGCGAGGTGCCGGTATTCTGGGCCTGCGGCATCACGCCCCAGACCGTGGCGCTGGCCTCCAAAGTGGAGTTCATGATCACGCACAAGCCCGGCCACATGTTCATAACCGACCTGCGAGACGCAGAGGTGGCGCTGCTGTAGAAGACGGCAGGGCGTGTGGTGGGCTCGTCAGGGTTCGAACCTGAGACCAATCGGTTATGAGCCGACCGCTCTACCACTGAGCTACGAGCCCCTGAGGCGATTTCCAGACCTCGAATTCTAGCGTAGCTAACACCGCACAGGCTGTCAAGGATAGCCGCGAACCCCGTCGGCGCGTTGACACCGCCATTAACATGCGCTAAATTCGCCCTGCCACCAGGGCCCAGCCTTGGCGGCGGGCAGATTATTATTGGACGGGCACGCATGGCCATATCATCGAAAATCCGAGATCTCATGGAGCGGGGCTCCTGGATTCGCAAGATGTTCGAAGAGGGGATAACCCTCAAGCAGAAGTTTGGGGAGGAGAACGTCTTCGACCTCTCCCTGGGCAATCCGGTCATGGAGCCGCCGCCGGAATTTTTCACAGAGCTACGCCACATGGCGGACAACCCCGAGCCGGGCCTTCACCGCTACATGCCCAACGCAGGGTACACCGAGACCCGCGCCGCAGTGGCCCGGCAGCTTTCAGAAGAGACCGGTATTGCGTTTGGCGCCGACAACGTCGTCATGACCTGCGGCGCAGGCGGCGCGCTGAATGTGGTGTTCAAGACGTTGCTGGACCCTGGCGACGAGGTGATTATCTTCTCGCCTTTCTTCGTGGAATACCGCTTTTACGTAGACAATCACGGTGGGACATGCCGCGTCGTGCCGCCGGACGAGAACTTTCTGCCGGACATGGATGCCTTCCGCGCGGCGTTCAACGAACGCACCAGGGCTGTGCTTATCAACTCGCCCAACAACCCGACGGGAGTGCTCTACTCAACAGAGGTTCTGGAAGAGTTGGCCACGGTCATTCGTCGGAAGGAGGAGGAGCTGGGCCGGGAGATTTTCCTGCTCAGCGACGAGCCCTACCGAAAGATCATATTTGACGGACTGGCGTACCCGCACATATTCGGGCATCACGTCCGTAGCATCGTGGCGACCTCGCACTCCAAGGACCTGGCCCTGCCTGGCGAGCGCATAGGTTACATCGCGGCCCACCCCGCCTATGACGGCGTTCAGGAGCTGGTGGACGGGCTGGTGTTCTGCAACAGGACGCTGGGCTTCGTCAACGCGCCGGCCCTCATGCAACATATCGTGGCAAAACTACAGTCCGTCACGGTGGATGTGGACCAGTACAGGGCCAAGCGAGACTTCCTGTACGGTAGCCTGGTGGGAATGGGGTACTCGGTGGTGAAGCCTCAGGGCGCATTTTACATGTTTCCCAGGTCTCCGGTGGACGACGACGTGGAGTTCGTGGCGGAGTTGCAGAAGCATAACGTCCTGGTGGTGCCGGGCACTGGGTTCGGCCTGCCGGGTCACTTCCGCATTTCGTACTGCGTCGAGGACAGAACCTTGCGGGGCGCGCTGCCGGGGTTTGAGGCGGCAATGCGGAGCTACCGCTAGTACTCCGTGGTGTCTTTCAGGCCGAAACCGGTTATCGGTACCAGTGTTAAGTCGCCGCTTCCGATGTGGCCCTGCCTTATGAGTGCGTCGACACCCGCGAAGGCGGCGGCCGACGTGGGCTCTGCATAGATGCCCTCTTGGGCGGACAGCAGTCCGTGCCACCTCAGTATCTCCGACTCACTTACCGCCAACGCCTGACCCCCCGATGCCCGAACGATGGCCACGACCTGCGACAGCCTGGGAGGGTTGGCCACGGAAATACCGCCTGCCACCGTAGGCTGCGCGTCTTCGGCGGACCACTGTCGGCCTTGAAACGCGTCCACGATGGGCCGGACAGCCTGAGCCTGGATGCAGTGCAGAGTGGGTATGCCGCCGATATGGCCGCCGGCCTTGAGCTCTTGAAAGCCTTTCCACGCGCCTATGAATAACGAACCGTTGCCCACGGGCATCACAATGTGGGCCGGCAGGCCATCCGCAAACTGTTCGAATACCTCATATGCGAAGGTCTTGGTACCCTCCACGAAGTAGGGACTCAGGTTGTGAGAGGCATAAAGCAGATCATTCTTGCGGTAGAATTCGACCGCGGCTTGGGTGGCCGCCTCTCGGAGTCCTTCAACCAGATGTGCCTCCGCACCGTAAACCCGTATCTGTCGAATCTTGTTGGAGGGAGCGCCGGCCGGAGCGAAGATATGGGCCTTGATTCCTGCCCTGGCCGTGTAGGCGGCGATGGATGCGCCTGCGTTTCCCGACGAGTCCTCCACGATTTCTGCAACGCCAAGTTCCAGCGCCACCGAAATGAGCGTGGCCGAGCCCCTGTCCTTGAACGAGCCCGTGGGATTGAGGAATTCAAGCTTGCCGTAAAGCCGTTCCGAGCCCAGGAGCTTGCCTACCTTGGTAAGCTCCACAACAGGGGTGTCGCCTTCACCCAGCGTTACCATGACAGAGCCTTCATGCGTTGGTTTCGGCATTCGCGGCGCGGACTCGCCGCCGGCGTCGGATTTCCCACCGGGACTCTCGTAGAAAACGTCGAGGGGCGCCTGGCATTTATCGCAGAGCAGGCGCGACATGTTGGCTGGAAACGAGGCTCGGCAATTGACGCATTGAAGGCTTATGTGGGACAACAAACTCTCCGAAGCATGAAGGTACGTCGATGGTGTGCACCGATACTAGCGACGGTGGGTCGGAGAAGTCAACGCCGGAGAAGCCAACGAGGAGGGTTGCTTATTGCGTGAAGCTGCTAGGTGTCGCCATGCGCGGCGGCGTTTAGCTGTGGGTAAAGCTCTTTGACGCACGAAGGGCAAATGCTGTGACTGAAGTCGGCGTCGGAGTGGGCGCTGATGTAGGTCTCAATCTGATTCCAGTAGCCGTTGTCGTCGCGCACCTTCTTGCAAGATGCGCAAATTGGCAAAAGACCGCTGAGTGTCTTGATCTTAGACAGCGCTTCTCGAAGCTCCGTGATAAGGGACTCTCGTTCGCTTTCGATCTCCTTGCGGGCCGTAATGTCGCGGGCTATTCCCTGGAATCCCACTATTTTGCCATCGTCAAACATCGGTGCCATTGTCTGCTCCAGCCAACAGACTCCGCTTGACCTGGTGGCGACGGGGAATTCCATAACGCACTCCTTGCCGAATGCGCGGGTGTCGATGATGCATGTCCGCAACACCCTGTTTTTCCAGTCCGGCGACACGATTTCCGTGAAGTGGCGGCCCAGCAGATCCTCTTCGGTGTATCCGGTGTACTTGGTTATCGGCTGATTGATGTACGTGAAATAACCCTCGTCATCAAGGGTGCAGACAATGTCGCTGGCGGATTCAACCATGTGCCGGTAGCGCCACTCGCTCCGACTCAAGGCAAGCTGCGATGCCGTGACCTGAGCATGGAGCTGGGCGCTTGAAATGGCGCCCGAAATCTGCCCCGCCACGTTTTCCGCCAGTGTGACGTGTTCTGAAGTGAATGCTGTTACCGATGTAGAGTTGAAGTTCAACACGCCGACAACCGAGTCCCGCGCTATCAACGGCACGGAAAGGAAGGATTTAATTCCGCTCTCTACGATTGGTTGTAGGCGAGGATAACTGGATATTAGTTCGTCCAGGCCGTCATCTTGAGGCTGAAGCAGTATTGTGCTTCGACTGGACACTACCGCTTCGGTTGTGGAGCCCTCCATATCCGTCATATCCCCGGGCCTCCTGTTGGGGACATCTAACCCACGAACGAATGTTTCGCTCAACACACCACCGGGTTGGTCCAGCACGGTTATCGAGATTCGGTCAAAGGGAATCAGTTTATTGACTGCGTCAGCGAAGGCATCGTAGACGGCGTCAAGTTCCAGAGTAGAGCTGATGATGCGGCCTATCTCTGCAAGAGCTGCTCTCCGCTCGGACTCCTTTTGCACAGAAGAGTGTAGCCGCGCATTCGCAATGGCGCTCGCTACCTGGGCCGATATGCTTTCAGCCATGTCAGCCGTCGCTTTGTCGTAGGCATTCTCAGTAATCGATCGGAGGTGCAACGCCCCGATTACCCTGCCCTGGACGATTAACGGCACTGCAATGAATGACCTGTAGCCGGCCTTAAAGGATGGTATAAGGCGGTCCAGATGGCCTTCAAGCTCAGAGGCGTCTTTCGGATGAAGGACTATGGCCTTGTTGTTTCTTATGGCCTCACCCGCAATCGTGCCGTCGATTGGAATGCGGTCGCCCTGGTTTCTGCCCGGAATCTCTCCGCCTGACGAATATGCTATGTAGACCGAATCTTCATCCTCCGTCAACAGACTTATTGTGATTCTGTCCGCGGATGCCAGCGGCTGCACAAGCTCCGCGAAGCGTTCGTAAACGTCCTCCAGGTCCAACGATAAGGTCATGGTTTTACCGATTTCCGCCAGTGCCGCCCTTTTAGTGACTTCGTGCTCCAGTGTGGAACGCAGTTCGGAGTTGGCGATGGCGCCTGAAATCTGGTCGGAAATCCGTTCCGCTAAATTGAGGTGCTTGGCGGTGTAGGCCCTCTCTGATAACGACCTGAATTGCATGCACCCAATTACCTGGTCGTTGGCCACCAGCGGTACTCCGATGGCCGACCGCAAGCCCACTCGGTACCCGGCGACCATGCGGGGGTACTCCTCCTCCAGTTCCGCCATGGAGCGGTCCTGGACAATCAGCCCTCTGCGCTCGCTCATGACCTTGTCGTTGAGCGAACCCGCAAGCCCAATCATGGAATTCTCGCCTACTGAAGGGACCTCTACACCCGTGACATAAGCCAGCTTGGTGGCGTTACGTTCATGGTCCAAGAATCCTATTGATAACTGATCGCTGGGTATAATGTCCTTCACCAGGTCCGCGAAACGCTCGTATATGTTGTGAACGTCTGGAGATGAGCTTATTACCCGCCCGATTTCGGCAAGGATGGTGCGCTCTTTGGCCTCGGCCTGGACCTCCGCATGCAGCCTGGCGTTGGCTATGAAACCCGCCACGTGGGATGCGACGTTCTCCACTACGCGGACCACTGATTCGCCATACGCGTTGGGAGCCCGACTTCGGAATTGAAGGACGCCTACGACCTCGTCATTTACTATGAGCGGTGAAGCAAGGAACGATTTGTATCTCGCCCTTGTCGCTGGTTTGAGGTATAGCCAAGCCTCGGCTTCGCTGGAGTCCGATGACGAGTCCAAAACAATGGTCGACTTATTCTTGACAGCATGGCCCCCGAACGAACCCTCAACAGGGAATCTCGAGCCTATTTCACGTTCATCCATCGACTCGCCGCTGCGGTAGGCGATCTCCAGTGACTGTCCATCCGCGGCAAGTAAATTCACGAGGAAGCGGTCGGACGGCGCCAACGCCTGCACAATTTCCCCGAAGCGTTCGTAGACCTCTTCCATGTCCAGCGACATGCTCATCGTCCTACCGATTTCCGCCAGGGCGCTTTTCTCTGCTATCTCCCTTTCCAGCGCCCGGTTAAGCTCGGAGTTGGCTATGGCGCCGGCAACCTGGTCGGCGATTCTTTCAGCCAGGGCCAGGTGATCAGAATCGAACGCGCCTTCGGCAGTGGACCTTAGCTGCAGGCAACCTATCACCACGTCATTGGAAAACAGCGGTACGCCCAGTACAGACCGCAGACCTGTCTTGAAGCTGGGCAGGAGGCCTGGCAACTCTGCGGCTAAATCGTCCTCCGTCTTATTCTGAATTATTTCGCCCCGGCGACTTTGAATGACGCGCTCTGTGAGTGAGCCTGCCATCGGCGACGACTGGTTAACAATTTGTTCGGCTACATCACGACCGGAAACGAAGGCCAGCCGGCTGTGCCTGCCATCGTCCGACGTTAGTGTCACGGAGACTCTCTCAGCCGGGATCAATTCCCCGATCAGGTTGCTGACACGGTCGAAAACCTCATCCAGACGTGGCGATGAACTGACCACTCGGCCGATTTCGGCCAAAAGCTCCTTGTCGCGTGCTTCGGCCTGGAGCAGCCCGTGCAACTGCGAATTCGCCAGTGCACCGCCGATTTGCTGCGCAGCGCTCTCAACAAACTCCCGGTCTCTCTCCGTGTAAGCCATAGGCTTTTGAGAGGCCACACCCAAAATGCCAACGGCACGGTCCTTAGAGAAGAGCGGGGACGTTATGAACGACCTCATGCCGTCTTCAAAAAGCGGCTCCATGCCGGGGAATCGCTGCGACAATTCCTGCCTTCCCATCCCCTGCGTAATTATCGTGGCCCTGCGTGCAATGGCTTCTGTGGATATGGTGCCTTCCATCGAAACGAGGTGGCCCCGACTTTTCATATATTTGGCAGCCGTGCCGCTTATGAATTCTCTTCGCAGCATCGCCTTGGATTCGTCGGCGGTGCAGACGACCAACATGTCGAATCCCAGCACGTTGCGAATCTCCCGAGAGAACTGGTCATAGATATCCTCAATGTCGAGTGAAGATGTGACTATTCTGCCCATCTGGGCCAATACGGCATGTTCATTTAGCGCCGACGCGGGCGATTCCTTGGTTTGGAGGCCATCCGTCTTCTCGGACTGGAAGCCTTGAGCGGCCCGAACTATGCCTGCTTCGATGAGGCGATTTTGACTTTCGAATGCCTCACGAAGGACTTTCTCGGCCCACCTGGTGCTGACCCACACTATGGCGGGCGCCATGATCGACAGAACGGCAATTCGCACGACGATACGCGAGGTAACGTTGTCGCCATTAACGAGAATGTCCAGAACTTCGCCCAGCAGGAACACCAGGCCAATTACGAGAAAGAACAGCCGTGCTCCCGTCAGCAGGAGCACGATATGACTTGCAGAACCTTCCGGCGCGGACTGGCCGGAAGCTTCCGGGGACCCAAAAGGAACGAATTTCGCCTTGAATGAGCGTAGTTTCATGCTGAAATGCCGAAGAAACGAACCATCCGTATTACATTAAAAAAAATCATCGCCTGATATAGTTAACGGGGCATCGGTATTTCTACTCAGTTAGGTGGGTGTGAAGCCATTAGCGGTTTGTGGAAATCACGATGATAGGACGGAGGGAGCATACCCAAACGAAGCCATAATTGGCCAATTTTCGTACTTGCGAACGACAACCTATATCTAACCCTATTGCATAGGATTGACGTCTAAATTAATGCCGAACGTTTTTCAGTTCCGGGAAAGCCGCATTAAATATCGCCATGCGCTGGCGACGAACGCGAATTACGCGCGGGACCTTATCGGTCACATATTCGTCGTAAGACTTCTGGCGCGAACACTTCACGAGATGTCGGCTGACGACGCCACGCACATGGCGGCTGGTGTCGCCTATTACATGCTCTTTTCGCTCTTCCCTTTGATCCTGGGCCTGATTGCGGTGCTTTCGTTCTTCGTGGACGACGCCACTGCTCAGACACAGCTCACGGGCTGGATATCAGGCTTTTTACCCGGTTCCGAGGAGCTGGTCGTGAGTAACATAAACGCGGTGGTCGCGTTTAGAGGGGCGCTTGGTTTGTTCGCCGTGGTCGGTCTTTTCTGGTCGGGAAGCGCCGTATTTGGGGCCATAACGCGAGCGGTCAACCGGGCGTGGGACGTGGTAGATGATCGGCCATTTTACGTCACCAAGTTACGGCAACTAATGATGGCCGTGGCCACCGGCATATTGTTCGCGTTGTCTCTGACCATGGCCGCCGTCGTCAGGACTGCCGGCATAATAACCACCACGGAGGTGCCGGGCCTCCAGCCGCTCATTAACACCGGCAGCCTTGCGATGTTGCAGATTGGCTCGTTTCTTTTGGTGCTGGTAATCTTCTTGTTGCTATACAAGTACCTGCCGAACACCAAGACTTATTGGAGCTACATATGGCCCGGTGCGCTGCTGGGGGCCTCGCTTTTCGAGCTGGCCAAAAACTTGTTCTTATTCTACCTGAACAGCTTTGCCAGCTTTGAGAACGTATACGGATCACTGGCCCCGGTGGTGGCCATGTTGCTGTGGGCTTACCTCAGCAGCCTCATCCTGATCCTGGGCGCAGAGCTTAGCTCCGAGTACGGAAGGCTGAAAAGAGGGGTAGAGCGTGGCGTATTGATCCACAAGTGATGACGACCGGTCCAGGGGTTTTTCCGCTCTAGGTCCAGTCGGGATCGGGGTGCCCCTCTATGTATTCCACGTCCAGCTCCACACCCAGTCCGGGCCGGTCCGAGGGATGCAGCACCCCATCTCGAATGTCCAGCGGGTGGCTGATGAACTTGTTGAGCTGTGGCAACCAGGAGCTGACCAGCTCTACCCTGTAGAAGTTGGGCACGGTCATCATGGTGTGGGCTCCAGCCAGTATGTTGATCGGGCCGCTGGCGTCGTGAGGGCTTACAGGTATGTAATACGCCTCGGCCATGTTGGCGATCTTTCGCATCTCGCTGATGCCTCCGGCCCACAGAATGTCCGGCATCAGGTATTCCGCCAGCCTGCCCT
>JACZVF010000112.1 GCA_022572805.1 Chloroflexota bacterium | reverse complement strand
GCTGCAGAAGGCTTGATACGTACCGCCCGACACCCTGGGAAGGAGTATGAGAGGCCAAGCCCCTTGCGCTCTTCGGTGCTTCCAATCGAGTAGATGCCCGTTTAGGGGGTCTGGGGGTATCCCCCGGAGGAGACTCTTTCGGGTGGACGGGCGGGCGGGCAACATTACGCATCGATTCTTACGGCACCAGGTACCAGCCCAGGCCGATGCCGTAATTGACGCTGCCATGCCGTGTTGCTAAACTCGCCGTCGTAACGACTGGACTGTTGTATCTGTATTGCCGGCCTAGCGTTTGCGGCGGGACCTGAGATTGAGGAGATGAGCCCATGAGCACAGCTCAATACGAGCCCAACGTTGTCCTTTCCAATGTCGAGTACGATGTCATCGGCACGCGGCCCATACGCCACGATGGGGCGGACAAGGTGACCGGCAGGGCACAGTACGGCGCGGACTACAATCCCACCGGGCTGCTGCACGGGAAGATATTGCGAAGTCCCCATGCCCACGCAAGGATCAGCTCCATAGATACGTCCAGGGCCAGAGCCCTTCCGGGTGTGCGCGCCGTCGTAACGGCGGCCGACCTACCCGAGACCGAGGCCGGCGTATCCGTGGATTACGGCGAGGGCGCAATGGACCTTGCTCACATGAGGCAGAACGTACTGGCCCAGGGCAAGGCGCTTTACGTAGGGCATGCCATCGCCGGCGTTGCCGCAATCAACCCTCACATCGCCGAAGAGGCGATAGGGCTAATCGACGTCGTTTACGATGTCTTGCCGCACGTCATCTCGGCGCCGGAGGCAATGAGATCCGACGCGCCGATACTGCTTGAAGGGCTAAGAACTCAAGAGTTGGGACGGAGCCTCGACGCACCCAGTAATGTGGCGGAGCACTTTCAGCACAGCCTTGGAGACGTCGACGCGGGTTTCAGCAAGGCCGACGTCGTTATTGAACGCGAGTTCAACACCGCCACGGTCCACCAGGGCTACATCGAACCTCAGAACGTGACCGCCCTTTGGAACAATGACGGCAGGTTGCACATCTGGACGAGCACGCAGGGCCCTTTCGAGGTGCGTGGCGCCGTGGCTGCGTCGCTGGATGTACCGGTCTCGCAGGTGAGGGTAACGCCAATGGAAATCGGCGGCGGATTCGGCGGCAAATTCCCGCTTTATCACGACCCGGTGGCGGCCTTGCTGTCGAAGAAGACCGGAAATCCAGTGAAGATAGTCATGTCTCGAAAGGAGGTCTTCGAGGGCACCGGCCCAACCTCCGGCTCATATATCAAGGTGAAAATCGGGGCGACGAACGACGGCGTCATTACGGCGGCGCAGTGCTACCTGGCTTACGAGGCGGGGGCCTTCCCCGGCTCGCCCGTTGGCGCCGCGGCGCAGTGCATCTTCACGCCGTACGACATCCCTAACGTTCTCATCGATGGGTACGACGTCGTGGTGAACAAACCGAAGGCAGGCGCCTACCGCGCCCCTGGGGCCTCCAACGCCTCCTTTGCCGCCGAGTCTGTTGTCGACGAGCTGGCGGTGAAACTCGGGTTTGACCCCATCGAATTCAGGCTGAAGAATGCCTCTAAGGAGGGCACGCGCAGGGCCAACGGGCTCGTGTTCCCAAGGATCGGGCTTGTCGAAACACTGGAGGCCATGAGAAATCATCCCCACTGGAACACGCCATTGGATTCGCCGAACAGCGGCCGTGGAGTGGCTGTCGGCTTCTGGATGAACGGAGGGTCTGAGTCCAGTTGCACCATCGCAGTTAATGGCGACGGCACCATAAACCTTGTCGAAGGTTCAGCCGATATCGGGGGCACAAGGGTCTCTGTGGCCATGCAGGCCGCCGAGGTGCTGGGCATTAGAGCGGAAGACGTCTATCCGTCGGTCGTCGACACCGATTCGGTGGGTTACACCAGCGGCACGGGCGGCAGCAGCGTGACGTTCAAAACGGGCTGGGCCGCATTTGAGGCTGCCCAGCACTTGAAAGAGCAGATGATTGACCGACTTGCCGACATCTGGGACATTGGCGCCGACGAGATTGAGCTGGTACAGGGGGTCTTTCGTTCCAGGGCCGACAAGGAACTTGCCATGACGTTTAAGGAGCTGGCGGGCCAATTGAATAGTACGGGCGGCCCCATCGTAGGCAGAGCCGCAGTGAGTCCGCAGGGGGTCGGTGGCGCGTTTGCCGGCTCAATTGTGGACGTGAAGGTAGACCCGGAAACCGGCAAGGTCGACGTTCTGCGGTTCACCATGGTGCAGGATGCGGGCAAGGCCATACACCCGAGCTACGTGGAGGGGCAGATGCAGGGTGGGGCGGTGCAGGGAATTGGCTGGGCCCTGAATGAGGAGTACTACATGGGCGACGACGGCGGCATGGTTAATTCCAGCCTGCTGGACTACCGAATGCCCACCAGTTTGGACCTGCCAATGATCGACACGGTTATCGTTGAGGTGCCCAATCCCGGTCATCCATTCGGCGTTCGTGGTGTCGGAGAGGTGTCCATCGTCCCGCCACCCGCGGCGATAGCGAATGCCATTTACCGGGCGGCGCGAGTCCGCATGGACCGGCTGCCTATGAGCCCCGGTGCAATCATGGACGCCGTCTGGAATAAGTAGCGCGGCGGCGCCCTGACGGGGTTGAGGCGTGGCCCGAGGCCAAACAGGGACTGCAAATGCGTTCCCACCCAAGAGGCGGATAAGCGACAGGTCGCCCCGTCAAAATCTCGCGAAAATCTGATTAGCGGGCCTGGGCCAGAGAAAAGGCGAGCGCCTGGTAGCCGTCTGGATTCGGGTGGATGTCGCCCCGGAGAATATTAGTCCAGGCCGCGGCATTTCCTCCCAGAAGCGCGTAGGGGTCGGCGAGCCTGGCGCCGACGTTATTTGCGTTCTCCGCGATGATGGCGTTCAGCCGGGCAACGATATCGTTCGAGAAATCCTCAAACGGAATGCCAAGTCCGAAGTCGAACGGGTTGTACATGGTCATAATGTAGAACTCGGCGTCCGCGTCGAGCTCCTTGGCTAGCGGTCCGACAATGTCGGGGAAATTCGCGGCGAACCCCTGCAGGCCGGCATCAATTCTTGCCTGACAGGCCGATCCTATCGGGGCCAGGTGGCATTCGGTGGAGCCCAGGTGAGTGAGCAGGTCGTTGGCGCCCAGGTCTATAGTCAGGATGGAGACCCTGGTGTCGGGGTCACCGTCATCCCTACGCCGGCGGATCTCCTCCATGGCCTGCTGGAATTGGCCGGTCATTATCGATATGCTGCTTTCGCCGGATATGCCGAGGTTCAGGAGGCCCAGGTCGCGCCCGGTCTGCCGCTCAAGGTGGGCGTGGAATCTGGAAACGTAGCCGTCCTGCGGCTGGTTGACGCCGACGTTGGCGGCCAGCGAGTCGCCGAGGGCAAGGTAAAGGTCGGGACCCGGCTTGCTGATTCCTGCCGAGCCCCGGGGCACTACGTCGGACCCCGGCGGCGTGGGCGCGATCTTGTTGCCGGCGGCCTGGTACGCCTGGGCGAAGGATTCCACCGTTGCCGCCGAAACCGAGGCGCCGCCCCTCTGAACGCCGACAATCACGGCTTTGCCGGGTTGCAGATCGAACTTTTGAATCTGTGCTGCGCCTGAGTCGCTCAGCGCCTGGTTGATGTCCAGCCCCTGGTCGATTAGCGGCTGAAGCTGCTCCCGTAATGCCCCAGGGACCGGCAAAAACGATAGCGAGACATCCCTCAGGTCCATATTGATAAGGCCGTCAACGAAGGCCACGTCTATTGTTCCAGAAAACGGCAGGGAAGGCGTACTGCCCAGGCTGCCATCTATGCTGATGCTGCCGGGACTTATCGACACCCCAATGTCCCTGATTGCAGACACAGAGGCGGCCCTGTAGAGGAGAAGGTCGGAGAGCTCGTCGTCCGTCAGCTCCAGGTAAAAGGCCGCCTTGTCGGTCACGGCCTCCTCTATCTTCTTTTCCACGGCCTGGCCCCGTGCTATCAACTCCTGGGACAGCGGCTCAGGCTCGCCGCTCAGGCTGCTGAACACGCTGAATGCGCCAACGGCCACGACGGCCACAACGACGACGAGCGACACGGCCACAGCTATGAGCAATAGTTTTAACATCCGTATCTCCAATAGGCCCGATTTGTTCCTGTGGAATCAGGCGGTCTTACAAAACTGGCCTCCTGATTGGCACAGATGAGATTGCACGAACGGGAGGCGTTTGCGCGAGTTGTGGGAAGCGTCCCAGAACCACTCGCCCCGGTCAAGTCGTGCGGGGAGCCACGTCAAACGGCCTTTGAGGTCTTCGCAAAATCATTGCCTTCCACGGCTGTAGACGTGGGCGCCCCGACCCGTTCGACATTTCCGGAGGCGACGGGTCCACGCATGCGGGCGCGATTCGATCGGCGTGGAAGAATCCTGCCACGGAGCGCTACCTGCCTTGTTGAGGGCTTGGATCCTGAGAAGGTCAGGTCATGCATTACATAGACTGCTTGTTCAGCATTCAGTCCTAGTCGCCGGCCACCTCTGCCTTGGCCTTCTCGGCCTCGCGGATTCTTGGGAAGACCTCTTTGCCGAACAGCTCAATGGAGCTCATTACCTTTTCGTGGGGGATGGTCTCCGTCTGCATTATCATCATCACCTGGTCGACGCCGATCTCTTCGTACATCTGGATAGCCTTTATGCAGCTGTCGGGGTCGCCGGCGACAATGACGCCTCGGTCCGCCAGGGTGTTGGCGTCGAGCCCGGCGATGGCCGCCCGCGCCGCGCCGGGACCCGAGTCCAGCGATATGCCTGCCTGCTCTGCTTGCTCCTTGTGGGCCTCGTCGGACTGCCTGATCCAACGGCCGAAGTCGGCCTTCAGGTTGTCGGGGACACCGCCCCACGCCTCCAGCAGCTCTTCGTAAGCTCCGATGCGTCCGGCGATGTACGGCTTGTCCGGACCAAAGAAGGCCTTCATGGAGTCGGCTGCAAGTGTCCTGGCCTCGTCGTTGTCGGTGCCGCAGTAGGCGTGGACATTGTTGCCCCAGAAGTTGGTGACGAACGCTCCCACCGGATTGGCGTTCTTGATGTTTTCTTTGTACACCTTAACGTGCTCCGCCAGTATGGAGGTCGCGTACGAGGCTGAGGACAGGACTCCGATACCCTTCTCTGCCGCCAGCCTGAAGCTCTCAGTCTGCGTGCAGGCCAGGTACATGCGAGGGTGCGGTTTCTGGAACGGCTTCGGCAGCACGCGCCTGGGTGGGACGCTCCAGTATTTGCCCTCCCAAGAAAACTCGTCCGATTGCCAGATCTGCGGCAGCATGGAGATTGACTCCTCCCACATGGCACGGGTGTCGCGGGGGTCCACGCCAAGGCCCATCTGCTCATAGGCATTGGAGCGTCCGGTGCCGAACTCCACCCGCCCGTTGGTTAGCTGGTCCACCATGGCTACGCGCTCCGCAATTCGGACAGGGTGCGCGTGCGGCAGGATGGACACGCCGAAGCCAATCCTGATCTGCTTGGTTATCTGGCTCAGTGCGCCCATCAGGACCTCTGGGCAGGGAGAGCCGGAGAAGCCCGTGAGGAAGTGGTGCTCCACGAACCAGAGGTTGTCGAAGCCAATCTGGTCGGCCAATTCGCACTGCTCCAGGGTCTCCTTATACAGGGTATTCCAGTCGATTTCGGTGCCCTGGAAGGGACGCTGTGTCTCGTAAAGCAAGCCGAACTTCATGTCATCGCACCTAATTGCATAATTGTGTTGGCCCGACGTTGCCGGCATTATACTCGTTACGGCGTCGGTTATCTTAGTAACTATCTCAAAAAGGCGGACGCCTTGTTACCGCCCATTGTGTGATGTCGCGAACGCCCCTCGGCTGGGGCGAGTGGCATGTTCATGTCGGCTGGTTGCGCCCTTCGGCTGAATCCGGGTTTCCTATGTTCAAAAGTCGTGTTGTGTTATCATCGCCTCCAAATCCGGTATCAGGGCCTGGTTTTCAGGCAGGATTATCACCTGCGCCGATAAAGCGAAGGCGCAAAAGCAGGACGAAGTGTTCCGCAGGGAGAAGCGTTGGCAAAAGTAATTGACTTCAACGCCCCATCTCGACTGATAAGCAGAGCAAATTTCCACTACGCATGGGTTATCGTGGCAGTGCTGGCGGCGGTGCAGATTGTGGCGCTGTCCATCAACTTCGCCGGCGGTGTGCTGGTGCAGCCGCTGGCTGATTCCGAGGGACAGTTCGGATTCAGCCTGTCCAACATCGGGGCATCTTTCGGCCTGTACTTTCTGACCGCGGCAGCGTTGGCCCCGGTGGCAGGCTGGCTCGGAGACCGATATGGCGCCCGAAAAATGATGCTGTTGGGGGCCATATGGTACGGCCTGGTGCTGGTGGCCGTGGCCTATATGAATTCGGCGTGGCAGTTGCTCATCGTGTTTGGCGTAATGCGAGGCGCGGTACAGGCGATTTTCATGGTGCCCCTGATGGCGGCCGTGTCGACCTGGTTCAGGCGCAGCCTGGGAATGGGCACAGGCGTATTGTGGGCAGCCTCGGGGGTAGGGCCATTCGTAATGTCGCCGCTACTGGGCAACCTGTTGGTGACGATTGGCTGGCAGTCTACGTTCCTCATTATCGGCCTGGTCGCGGGTCTGGTCATCCTGTTGCTGGCGGTGCTCTTTCGGGATAGGCCGCAGGACCTCGGCCTGAATCCGTATGGAATGACCGACGACGAGCCCCTGGAGAGGCGGATGGCGTCCGACCTGGAGAGCTTGCGGGTAAAGGTCTTTAACAGTCACGTAAGGCGCACGCGGGCATTTTGGAACCTGCCGGCCATCCACGGACTGGGATGCGCGGGCCACGGCATCGTCCTTCTGTTTACGGTGCCGCTGGCGGTGTCCAGAGGCGTGTCGCTTGTCGACGCGGCGTGGATTCTGGGAATCCTTTCGCTGGTCAGCATCTCCAGCAGGCTGCTCACGCCCATCATCGCGGAGCGCCACGGGACAAAGACCGTCATGGCCAGTTGTCTCGTAATACAGGGGCTATCCGTTATATACCTGTTTTTTGCCCAAAGCCCGTTGGATTTCTACATATTCGCGGCCATATTCGGCATCGGGTTCGGCGGCGAATGGACAGGGTACCTGGTTATCAACCGGCAGTACTTCGGCACAGGGCCCATGGGCAGGGTCTACGGATGGCAGATGTCGGGCGCACTGCTGGGTCACGCATTCGTGAGCTTCGTGGCGGGAGTCATGCTGGACTTGACCGGCACGTATAACTCCATCATCGCCCTGTCGCTGTTCGCTAGCCTGGGCGGCGCTATAGTCACCATGCTGTTGGAGCCCACATCGCACATGCTGATAGGCGACTGGGAGGAAACCCTGCCGACAGAGGCCCGGTCCGAGTTGTCTCCCGATACCGCCGGCGCCTCCGATTAGTTCTCTTCGACGTTTTTCAGATATACATGGTTAGGCCGTCTGCGGTGACCTCTGCCTGACACCTGCTGCCGGTCGACCCGTGGGTTGCCTACTGTCGGGAAAATATTGACAGCGTCTGGGCCGTCGTCTACCCTTCATCACACCGTCAGTCCCATTAATTCGGCGCAAACACCCATATAGGCAATCTGGACACTCTGTCTAGCTTATCGCGGGGACGCTGCGTTTCGGAGGAAGAGCATGGTCAACGAAGTCCGCGGAGTCATCGCACGCGAGAAGGGCGCAGCCGTCACTGTAGAAACGGTGCTGGTACCCGACCCTGGTCCTGGCGAGGCGCTGGTGCGCGTCCAGGCGTGCGGTGTATGCCACACGGACCTGCACTACCGCGAGGGCGCCATCAACAACGACTTCCCGTTCCTGCTGGGCCACGAGGCAGCCGGTGTGGTGGAGAAGACCGGTGACGGCGTGACCAACGTCGCGCCCGGCGACTTCGTCATAATGGCGTGGCGGGCCCCCTGTGGGACCTGTCGATCATGTCTGCGGGGCCGGCCCTGGTACTGCTTCTCCAGCCGCAACGCCGTCCAGCCAATGACGCTGGCCGACGGCACGAAGCTCTCCCCGGCGCTGGGCATTGGCTCGTTTGCCGAGCTGACGCTGGTGGACGCCGTGCAGGCGATAAAGGTGGACGCCCGGGCGGGAGCCGCCGTAGCCGGGCTCATCGGGTGCGGCGTCATGGCTGGTCTGGGAGCCGCCATGAACACCGGCGGCGTGTCTCGCGGCGACTCGGTGGCCGTGTTCGGGTGCGGCGGCGTGGGTGACGCAGCTATCGCAGGCGCGCGTCTGGCGGGGGCTCACACCATCATCGCCGTGGACATCGACGACCGAAAGCTGGAGTGGGCAAAAGACTTCGGGGCGACGCATACCATCAATTCCTCGTCGACCGACCCTGTGGAGGCTGTGCGGGAGCTCACCGGAGGCTTCGGCGTAGACGTGGCCATCGATGCGGTGGGCCTGCCCCAGACGTACGAGCAGGCTTTCTACGCGCGGGACCACGCCGGTACGGTGGTGCTGGTGGGCGTGCCAAGCCCGGACGCGAAGATCGAGCTGCCGTTGATTGAGGTATTCGGTCGTGGCGGCTCCCTGAAGTCGTCGTGGTATGGCGACTGCCTGCCGACTCGGGACTTCCCGATGCTCATCGACCTGTATTTGCAGGGCCGGCTGCCGCTGGACAAGTTCGTGAGCGAGACCATCGGCATCGACGACGTGGAGGAGTCCTTCCACAAGATGGAGCGCGGCGAGGTGCTGCGGTCCGTGGTCGAGTTTTGATTTTGGGTGCCGCGGGGCCGTGACGGTGCTGAGACGATATGCTTGTTTCGGCGTAACGTTCGGGTTGCTGAGTTGTCAGACGGACAATACACCTACCGCCTTGTGATGGACAGGTACAATAATGTAGGTCTTTGGATAGCGGCCGGAATTACGCTTAACTCTCTATCTGTACCAGCCTCATGAGTTTTTGCCAGTCGTTGACGATA
>JACZVF010000111.1 GCA_022572805.1 Chloroflexota bacterium | reverse complement strand
CATGGCCGAAATCTCGCTGGCGACGCTGCAGCTCTTGTGTGCTGGGTCCACCACCACGAGGCGGCCTGTCTTCTCGACCGACTTCAGAATTGTCTGCTTGTCCAGGGGCACTATAGTCCGCGGGTCAATCACCTCCACGGAGACGCCTTCGCCTTCCAAGGCGTCCGCCACGGACAGGGCTCTGGGCACCATCCCCGCAAGCGCCACCACGGTAACGTCGGTGCCCTCGCGTTTGACATCGGCGATGCCGAAAGGAATGGTGAAGTCCTCGTCCTCCGGCACCTCGCCGCGCATTCCAGCCACGTTGTTGTCTTCGAAGAACATAACAGGGTCGTTATCCCGTATTGCCGTCTTCAGAAGGCCCTTGGCATCTGCGGGCGTGGTGGGGATGACGATTTTGAGGCCCGGCATGTTCATGTACATGGAGTACGGACGGTCGGTGTGGTGCGCCGCGGTGTTGTTGCCGTAGTTCATGCCGCAGCGGTACACGATGGGAAGGTTCACTTGCCCGCCGAACATGTAGCGCATCTTTGCTGCCTGGCTCACCAGCTGGTCCATGGCCACCCAAAGAAAGCTGGACAGCGACTGCACTATTGGCCTCATGCCCACGGCGGCCGCGCCGACTGCGGCGCCGACGAACCCGTTCTCCGAAAGAGGGGTGTCTATTACCCGCTCGTCGAACTCCTGGGAGAGGCCGCCGGTCACGCCGTAAATCCCGCCACGTATGCTCTCCCCCATGATGAATACTTTTTCATCGCGGCGCATCTCTTCCTTTATTGCCTGGTTTAACGCATCCACGTATGTAATCTCTGCCACGTTATTCCTCGCTCTCGTCGTCGGGAGTCAGTCGGTTGTCGTGGTTAGTCGAAAGCATAGTGTTGGGCAGCCGGCCCAATCACACAACTCAAAGCTAGGGCATTGGAATAGGGTCAGCGTACATGGCGGTAAAGAGGTCCTCCGGCTCCGGGTACGGGCTCTGCCGGGCGAACTCCAGGGCCTTCTCGATAGTCTCGCTGACCTCCGCCTGCAGAGAGTCGATCTCGTTGGCGCTGGCGATGCCCTGGTCCACCAGGTTGCGGATGTGCAGGGTGATTGGGTCCCTCTCCCGCCACATATCCACCTCTTCCTCGGAGCGGTATGGCTCGCGCAGGATGCGGTTCAGGCCCTCGGAGTGCTCCTCGTAGCGGTAAGTCCTCGCCTCAAGAAGCGTTGGCCCTTGTCCAGCCCGCGCCCTGGCAACAGCCTCGCGGGTGGCCTCATGGACCGCCATAACGTCCTGGCCGTCCACCAACACACCGGGCATGTTGTAGGCCGAAGCCCTGTCTGAGATGTTCTCCACCGCCACGGTGTCGCGGAAGTTGGTGGTGACCGCGTACTGGTTGTTTTCGCAGAGGAATATCGTGGGCAGCTTCCAAATAGACGCCAGGTTCATGGCCTCGTGGCAAGCGCCCTGGTTGCTGGCGCCGTCGCCGAAGAAGGCAATGACAACCCTATCGTTGCCCTGCATCTTGCTGCCCAACGCCGCCCCAACCGCCACGGGTAGGGCGGACGCTACGATTCCAGACTCGCCTAGAATGCCTATGCTGAAGTCGGCCAGGTGCATGGAGCCGCCATTTCCGCGGCAGAAGCCTGTGATCTTGCCCAACAGCTCCGCCATGGCCTTGTTCACGTCGCCGCCCTTGGCAATGGGATGTCCGTGAGAGCGGTGGTTGCCTGTGATGTAGTCGTCGTCCCTCAGGGCTGTGCATGCCCCTACGGCCACCGCCTCCTCTCCGATGTAGCAGTGGACGGCTCCCACCAGCTCACCTCTCTGCACCATCTCCTTCACCGTCTCGTCAAAGCGGCGAATCATCATCATGCGCCGCATCATAGTCATGAGCAGCTCTTTATCGTCGGCCATTGCGCCCTCCTGAAGCCTGTTTCATCGTCCGACTTTTGGCGCATTATAGCATCTCACTGGACATTTCCCTTTCCAAAAAATGTGTGAGCGTCTATCTTGAAACTACTGGAAACGATAGACGCCTGGGGATATCATTTCGCGGCAGGATTCTTGGGCGTAAACTGGGAGTGAACGCATGACATTACTGGCCCTGGTGGCAGACATGGGCGGCACCAATACGCGGGTGGCCCTGGTTGACGAGACGGGCTCCATACTCCACCGTCGTTCAGAGAGAACCCGAGCCGACGCGGGCAGGGATGCTGTAATGAAGCGCCTGGCCGAGGCACTAGAGGAGGTCGCTTCCACCGCCGAGGCGTCTTCCATCGCAGGTGTGGGCCTGTCGGTGGCAAGCCCCGTAGACCCTGCGACAGGCGAGATGTACAACCCGCCCAACCTCCACGGCGAGGGTTGGCACCTGTTCTCCCCCAAGTCGTACTTGCAGGATAGATTGGGGTTCCCGGTGTCGCTGGCCAACGACGCCACGCTAGGGGCCATGGGCGAACATGCCTTCGGCGCGGGAAGAGGCTCCGACAACATGATTTACATGACGGTCAGCACCGGCATAGGTGGCGGTGTGATTGTAGACGGACGCCTCTATACCGGCCACAAGGGCTTTGCGGGAGAGATTGGTCACATCACCATCGACAGGAACGGCCCCACCTGCAACTGCGGCAACGTCGGCTGCCTTGAAGTCATGGCGTCCGGAACGGCTGTGGCGCGCATGGCCCATGAACGCCTGTCGGCAGGAGAGGCTAGCAGCTTGCTGGAGACGGCGGAGGGAAACACGTCCGCGGTAGACGCCAGAATGGTGGCGGATGCCGCGAAAGCGGGCGACAGTCTGGCGCAGTCCCTGATGCACGAGGTGGCCACGAATTTGGGCGTCGGCATCGTTAGCTTGATGCACGTGTTCGACCCGGAGCTTATCGTGATTGGCGGCGGCATGTCCCAGAACCTGGACATGCTGTTGCCGGATATAGACCGGGAGATTCAGCGGCACGCCATGGCCCATCTGAGGGACCGAAGGCCTGTTGTAAAATCAGAGCTTGGAGACGATGTCAGCCTGCTGGGGGCCGCGGCCCTGGTTTTTTCCGACCGAGGGCCTGTCGAGCAGAAATAGCGGACCTTAAGTAACTATCTCAAAAAGGCGGATGCCTTGTTCCGCCAACCCACCCTGGAGGCTCTTGAGCCCGGGGGCACATCCCCCAGCCCCTCTGCACTCCACCATGACGAATTTAAGATAGTGACCAAGTATCCAGCGGCTTAGGCTTGGAAGCGGAATCCCAGGGGGTCTTCATCGAAGTCGAGGTTGGCCAGCGCCTCCTGGGCGGCTTCCTCCACCGCGTCTTCACCTTTTCTCGCGGCCTGCTGCAGGGCGCGCTTTGCCAGCGCGCCGCCAATGTTGCCCAGGGCCTGCACAGCCGCCACCTGGACCTCCGAGTCCTCATCTTTTACCAATGCGATGAGACGCGGCACCGTGGACTCCTCGCCCAGCAGCCCGCCGGCGTTGGCAGCCTCATAGCGCATGGCCGGATCGGAGCTATCCAGCTCCGTCATGACTATGCGCAGCCACTGGATGTCGGAGCTTCGTCCCATGGCATAGATGGCGCTCTGACGCATGCTGGCGTCGTTGCTACCGTAGGCCTCGCGAATAATCTCCCCGGTCTCGATGGTGTTGAAGCTGCCTACGGCCTCGATGCAGCGTCTTCGCACCTCCTGCTCCTCCTCCTCCTCACCTATGACCTCCAGCAAGGCGTCGCGAATCTTGTCGCCGTCCCTGGAAAGGATCTTGCCCTGCTGAAACAGGTCTGTGAACTTGGCGAGAGAGGTCGCAGCGGCTGCGCGGACTCTCGCGGAGGGGTCTTTTTTCAGCAGGCCTATCAGAGGGCGGATAACCACGCGGTCATCGCACTCCCATAGGCCTTTGGCGGCCTGCTCTCTTACGTCGTCGTTTTCGTCGTTGAGAAGCGCCCGATACATGGCGGTGAAGTCCATCTCCGCGTGGTCTTCGTTCAGCTCCACGAGCTTGGACATTATCTGCCCTTTACGTGGTTCGGGCAGGGAGTACCAGGCGTTCTTGAATTCATACAGGTCTTCGCCGGCCAGGCTCGAAAGCTGTAGAAGGCCGGCGTGTTTGAGGGGCTGACTCTCGTCCTGAAGTTCGCTAACAAATTTTTCTAATGTCATAACGCTCACTCACATGCGTATCGGTCTGCGAACCGTCGTTCGTTACAGGCGGCTGTGCGCTGAAAGAAGCACCTGACGTGAACATGTCCGTGGCCTCACTGGCGCCAATTGAGCCCGGCTGTGAGACTTTGATCACCATAGTGTAATGCCTTTTGATGAGCAAACGCGACTTTCAAAAGGCCATACGGTTTCTAAGACTTTCACCAATTTTGACGTTAATGTAGGCCCAATAATTTTGTCAAGTCGAAGCCGGTCTTACATCCATTCATCTTGGCATTCAAGATGTGAGCCGCCTTCTTCCATAACGAAGGAGGGCTGGAACCGGGTAGGGATGCAGCTTTCTTGCCGGCTCCCAAACGCCGGACCCGGCATCGGGCGCGGCATAAGTCCGACGACAATCCGTCCCTTGACAGCATGCGCCATCGCCCGTACCATGCGGCGCACAGGGCTCTCGTCCCTCCGTTCCGCCAATTTATCGGCACCAACTACGCAATCAGACTAGCCACTTATTACAGGCAATACTAGGAGGTCACAAATGGCTGATTTAATCATCACTGGAGGCCAGGTTGTCACGCCGTCGGGCGTCGGCAGGTGGGACGTGGTTGTGCAGGGGGAGACTATCGTCGCGGTGACCGAGCCTGGGGCGATCTCGACCGACGGCGCCAAGGTTATCGACGCCTCGGGCAAGATCGTCGTCCCTGGCGGCGTCGAGCCTCACGCACACATCGGCGGGGCACGTCAGCCGGAGCGCTCCCCGGCCGAACCCGTGTCGCTGGCCGCCATCTGGGGCGGTACCACCACGGTGCTGGATTTCGCCACGCAGGTGCCCGGCCACGACCTCCACCACGCCCTGGACGAGGCTGCCGAGAGATGGCAAGGCAACGCATACACCGACTATTCGTACCATCCTATCTTCACAAACGGCACCAGCGATGACGCGATAAACCAGATACCCGAGCTTATTCAGGACGGGTTCGCCAGCTTCAAGATATTCACCACGAGCATTCGGCCGCCCAGCCCGCAGATGCAGAACAATAAGACCGGGTTCGGCACGCTGGCGTCTATCATGGAAAAGATATCAGCCAGTGGAGGCATGCTGCTGGTCCACTCGGAGGACGACGACATGGTCCACTTCAACTACGACCATGCCAAGGATAGAAACCAGTGGGACTGGTGGAACATGCACCATATTCACAGCAACCTCTCGGAGGACGTATCATTCCACCGCGTCATACGTTTAGCGGAAAAACAGGCCTGTCCCGTGTACTTCGTCCACGTCAGCGCGGCAGAGGGCGTCAGGGCCGTCGGCTGGTCGCGTAGCCGAGGCCTTCCAATTTATGGGGAAACGCTGCACAACTACGCCTGCTTCAGCGCCGAGAACTACCGCGAGGACAACGGCATGAAGTACCACACCTACCCCTCGTTGAAGTCGCCGGAAGACGCCAACGAGCTGTGGAACGGCCTGCTGGACGGCAGGCTGTCCACCGTGGCCACTGACCTTGTGTCCACCACGTGGGAAGAGAAGATTCGCTTCAAGACCGTGGCCGATGTAACAGGGGGGCACAATGGCATCGAGACCCGTGTGGGGGTGGCCTTCGGAGAGGGCGTAGAACGGCGGGGCATGTCGCTGCACAGATTCGTGGACATCACGTCCGCCAACGCCGCGAAGATATTCGGCCTTTACCCGAGGAAGGGCGCGCTGGCGGCGGGCAGTGACGCCGACATCACTATCATCGACCCATCGATTCGCCGTCCACTCACCTCTGACGACCTGCACCTGGAGGACTACAGCATCTGGGAGGGCTGGGAGGCTCAGGGATGGCCCGTCACCACCGTGTTGCGGGGCAAGGTAATGGTGGAGGACCGTAAGCTTCTGGCCAGCGCCGGCTATGGGCAGCTTATCGCACGCACAATAGCCACGGAGGTCACAAAGCGACCCGTGTGTTGATCACGTTGATGTCTCATGAGTTAAGGACAATCATTGGAGGGGAAAATTGCCGACCATCAATTTAGCCGAAGCGGAGGGGGTCCTGGCGGGCTGTAAAGCCAAGATCGCCGAGATGGGTGTGAAAATGAGCGTCTCCGTTACCGACGGACGAGGAGACCTCGTAGCTATGATCAAGACAGACGGCGCATCCTGGAGAACGCCGTACATTTCCCGGGGCAAGGCCGTTGCATCGGCTACCTTTGGAACGCCAAGCGGCGAGCTGGAGGAGCGATCGAGATCCCCGGTCTTCCAGGCCTTCACGGTAATGCAAGAGGGCCACTTCATCATGAGCCAGGGCGCTTTGCCTGTCTATAAGGACGGCGAGATCGCGGGGGCTGTGGGAGCCAGCGGAGGCAATTCTCAGGAAGACGAGGACGTGGCCAGGGCCGGAATCGTGGCCGCCGGACTGTCCATGACGGCTTAGGCCTTCTCGACTCAGGCCGAGGCTTGCGGACCGGCAACTGGCCTCAGTCGATTAGCTCGAACGCACGCGAGGCGAGCAACCGGACGTCTTCAGGTGGGGGAACGCTGCCGCCGCTGCCGTTTGGCATGGCTAATCCGTCGGCGAGGCTCTGCCGGCTGACCCAACGCCAGCCGTCGTTAATTGGCCCCGTGGGACCCGTCGGCCGGCAGAAGTAGATCATATCGATGTGGTGGTGGAAACCCTGCACCGGGTCGTCAATGTCCTCGATCATTATGGTGTAGGGGGCCGCCACCTGAGTCGGGTAGTCCATCTCGATGACGGGTCCGGTCGGCACAACCTCTGCATGGACTCCCGTTTCCTCGATTATCTCTCGCATCACGGCCTGCACCGGGTCTTCGTTGGCCTCGATATGTCCCCCGGGCGGCAGCCACATCTTCACCTTGGGGTGCCAGTGCAATAGAGTGCGGCCGTCGCAGACCACGAATCCCGTAACCGTGAAGTGCCGTTCAACCATTCCATCGTCGCTTTTTTGCGAGTAGCAGGCGGGACGACAATACCGAGCCGCCCCGCCTGACCTAAATACCTAAATGCTACTGTTCGTCGGAGCCGGAGGCCACAGACTGCTCTTCGACCCGCCGGGCCGTAGCGCGTGCCTGACGCCTGGCCCTTAGCCTGCGCCCGCCGAAAACCAGCGCCGCGCCGCCTATCAGCCACACTGGACTGAAGATGGCAAGCCAGATAATCAGCGATCCCACTACCTGGACCACGCCGGACAGAGCGCGTATCGCCGTCTTGCCCGTGTCGCCGGCGCTCCAGCCTGATATCACCAGGCCCTTGGACTCGGTGACGAAGACGTTAAGCCGGCTAACGGTCTCGATTTCGCCCGCGTCGCTCTGGGCCGTCACTGTCAGCGTAACGGTGTACGGGAAGGGCCGGTGGTCTGCATACACATGGGTTGCAATAGCCCTGGTAACCCCCTCCTCAGGTGTCACGATAAGCGGGACCGACTGGTCTCCAAACTCCCACATGTACTGAATGTCCCGAAGGCCTTTGGGCCGTGTGAAGGAGCCGACGAACTCGACCTCCTCCCCCTCCTCAGTCACCTTGTTTTCTCCGGCGAATATCTCGATGGTCGGAACCCTGGTCACGGTGGCGATGAAGGTGTCCGAACCCTCGGCCACGCCGCCGTCACCTGTGCCGGTAATCTCGATCTCCACTATGAAAGGGGAGTCCTTGTCGTCAATGTAGGTGTGGTTCACCGTGGCCGTAAACCGGCGTCCCTCCTCGGTCGACGGCGCCGAGCCGGAGCCGCGAACGCGTGGCGTGCCGTCGCCAAAGTCCCAAGTAAACGAGAACTCGTCGATATCCTCAGGCGGTACGAAGGTCGCCCTGAACCGGGCGAACTGACCGACGCTGTATGTCTGGTTCTCGCCGGCATCCACCGGCATGTCCAGGGGGGCCAGCCGCAGACTCACATTAACCAGCGAGAAGGCTGCGGTCTCCTCCAGGAACTTGATGCGGCCTTGAATGCTCTCAATGTCCGCCTGGAGTTTCGACAGCTCCCTCTGCACGTCGAGGGCCTCCTCCACGGTGCGAGCGCTGTCCAGCAGCCCGATGAGGGCCTGCTCCGTAGCCTGCAGGCTGGTCAACCTGGACTTGTTGTCTACGTACTCATCGGTGACGTCCCTGCTCGTGGAGGACTCGGAGTCAACCTCCACGGCCATGCCGCGGAGACTCAGTACGAAGGCGTCCAGCCGGTCCGCAGGCACCCGCACCGATACAGACCCCTGATGCTTGGCCGCTCGGTTGGTGCTAACGACCCACCCGCCAACATTCCGGGCCAGAGCTGAAATATCGTCCACGGAGCCGGCCACATCGTCCACAACCAGTTGCATATCTACGGTGCGCACGATGATGCGCTGCTGGCTGACCAGGGCCGCCTGCTCTTCAGTGAAATTCCCTTGCTTTCCAGAGTCGTCGCCGCCAAGGAAGTTAAAGCCACCGTCCGATTCCTGCCTGGCGGCCCTACCCCCTTCAGACACCGGAGCTGCCGGCTCTTGAGCTGAATCAGCAAGAGCACGAGGGGCTGCAGGCGCGGGAGCAGCAGGAGCACTGGGGGCTGCAGGCGCGGGAGCGGCAGCGGCAGGGGCAGGTGCGGCCGGAGCCGACGGCACCGCGAATGCGCCCCGCGACCCGGCGGGACCTTCCGTTGAAGCCGAATCTGAGGCGGACTGCAACCAGGCGAACTCATTGCCGGCGGAGCTGGCGCAGGCCACCAACAACACAAGGAATATGAGGGAACCCAGTAACGTCATGCCTTTCATAGACCGAATCATAGTAAACAAACCTCCATGTTACAAGGAGCTGAAGCCACGTCGAACATCACGTGAATGCGTCCGGATGCTGCCTCGCATGACATAA
>JACZVF010000110.1 GCA_022572805.1 Chloroflexota bacterium | reverse complement strand
GGCGATGCCGAAGGTGGGCTCGGCGCGGGACTACAAGTACGAGCTGAAGAAATAATTAATTCAGATCATCTGGAAAACGTAATGCGTTTGGCATGGTCCGAATGAGCGCTTAACGCATATGGTTCGACAGGCTCTCCGCTGCGGCGGAGTCCGAAGATATTCCTATTTCTGAGTCGGACACCACGAACCTAGACACAAATCCCCGTTCGCCCTGAGCCTGTCGAAGGGCATGTTATGCGGTATTGGCGTTCTTCTGCCAATGTGAGGCGAGGGAATGGTTGCATCCCGCCATTGCATACGGGCTCCGGATGATGGCTGCAGCTACAGCTTCTGGTAGATCTGCACACGGTGGCGGTAGCAGTCGGCGACGTAGACCTTGCCGTCGGTGTCCACCTTGACGGACGCGGGCCGGTAGAAGCGACGTTTGGGCTCGATGTTCTGCTTCGCTAGCTCAAGCTTACCTTCGATTTCCGGGTTGGCGTCCAGGTAGCTTCGCGCCCACTTGGAGACGCCGCAGTGGCCAATAAGCGTGTCCTTGTAGTTTGCGTTCGCGTCGAAGACCTGCACGCGGTCGTTCATCCAGTCGCAGACGTAAATGTCGCCGTCGGCATCGGTGGCGACGCCGGTGGGGCGGTTGAACTGGTTTTCACCGTCGCCCGAACTGCCGAACACCATGAGAACCTTGCCATCCCGTGTGAGCTTTTGTATGCGGTCGTTGCGCCAGTCGGAAACATATATATTGTCGTCGCGGTCGATGAAGATGTCCCACGGCATGTTGAACTGGCCTGCGGCGTCTCCAAACTCGCCCCACTGGGCCCGGAACTTGCCACGGGCGTCGTACTGCTGAATGCGGTGGTTGAGGGAGTCGACGACAAACAGGTTGTCGCTGGAGTCGAATGCGATGCCTGACGGCCTGTCCCATTGGCCCTCGCCGTCCCCTTGCTGCCCGAAGGAGTAAAGGAACGAGAAGTCGGACGGGTCGTATACGTTGATCCTTTGCGTATGCTCCTCGGCGGCGAATAGCTTGCCATCGCCGTTGAATGCGATGTCCGTAATCCAGATGAACTGGCCTTCTTCTTCGCCCCATCCGGGCACCTGGCCCAGGTATTCGCCGTCCTTGCCGCACCTGGTGATGCGCACGGCCTCCTGCTGATTGGGGTTGCCTCGGCTGGCCACGTAAAGGTTGCCGTCCGGCCCAAACGCCACAGACACAGGCCCGCTGAACCCCTCGGCGCTGGCCGAAAGCAGCCCGATGACATCGTGATATTGAAAATTCCCCTTAACAGAGGCCGGGTTTCCTATCGTTTGTAAGGTCATAGTTTCGCTTCGCTGTTAGTTGTTGGTAATTAGTTTTTAGTAGTTAGTTATTATTTCTCGATTGTCGGCTGCCAGACGGGTTCTCGATGATGAGTCACTAAATACTAACTACTGTCTACTAACAACTATCATCCAAACTGGTATTCGCGGGTGGCGCCGATCATCTTCAGCGCGCGCAGCATGAGCTGCTCGGCGGAGGTGCGGTCCTCCGTGTTGTCGGTTCGTATCTCGCCGGTGCGGCTAAGGTGCTCCACAAGGTCGGAGCGTGTTTCGTCCTTCAGCTCCACGTAGCCCAGAAGCTCAAGGCAGCCGTCCAGCAACGCCTCCGGCGTGAAGGCGGGTGCGCTGGAAAGCAGACGGTCCACCATGGCCCGGACACCGGGCTTGTTCGTGTCGCTCAACTCGTCGGCTACATAGTTGATACGCTCCACCAGGCTGCCGCTGTCGATCCATTCCTTGCCCGTGTGCCAACCCTCAACAGAGGGTGGGTTCAGCAGGTCCTGGTTCATGTAGCGGCACTCCAGCGCCTCCTCGAAAATGCCCTGGATGGGGAACTTGTTGCTGCCTACGATGTGCATGGTGCCGCAAACAACCTCGGCGGGGTTCTTCACCTTCTGGAACAAGGCGTTCTTGAAGAACTCGGAGTTGAAGACCAACCTCAGGATGGACCGGACGTCGTAGTTGGACTCGAAGTAGGCGTCTTCCATGAGACTTATGGCATCCGGGTCCAGTGGCGGCGTGTCGCGCCACGAGGGCACCGGGACCTCGTCGGCGACGAAGAAGTTGTACAGGTGCCGGCAGATAAACCGCGCCGTGGAGGGCTGCTTAGCGATGACGTCGATTACCTCTTCGCCGGTGAAGTTGCCCGTCTCACCAAGCACCGTCTTCTCGCCGTAGTCGTGGTCGTCGGAGTCGAACCGGAAAAGCCAGGGCATCTTTCCGAAGGGGATGGAGGCCGTGTTGTCGTCGTCCATCGTCCAGCCGGTGAAGGCGCGGGCCACCTCTTTCACGTCCTCCTCGGTGTAGTTGTCGTGGCCGTCCATGCCGATGCCCATGGAGAAGAGCTCCAGCAGCTCGCGGCCCCAGTTCTCGTTGATGGCGTCCTTGTGATTGACGTTGTTGTCCAGCCAGAAGATCATGGCCGGGTCCCTGGCCAGGTAGACCAGCAGGTCGCGGTAGCTGTCCAATCCGTGGCGGCGGAACAGGTCCATCTGGTTCAGGATAGTCTTTTCATGCAGCACCTTGGCAAGCCCGGTGGCGAACACGTGGTGCCAGAACAGGGCGATCTTCTCCTGCAAAGGCCGGACGCCGGCGCGGGCATTGAAGCGGTACACCGTCTCGACCAGCGCGCCCTCGATGTTGCGGCTCTCCTTCCAGTCGATGTAGTAGCGCTCCAGCAGGTCCTCTTCTATATCCGGCGTGCGCTCGGGGTGCAACAGATGCTCGACGGTCTCCTCGTACCCCAATTCGGCGTACTTCTCGATTTCCTCAAAGGTTGCGCCAAAGCCAGCCCTGCGCAGCAGGTGTGCGATAAGCGCCTTATCGGTTGTGGCGGTTGTCATGGAAGCCTTAGCTCCTTTACTGGGTTTGGTCTGAATTAGGGGTACCGGCCGGGTGGCGGAAACCCCACCTGAGCTTCCCCCGCCGCAGGGGAGAAAATACCTCCTCCCGCGTAGCGGGGGAGGATTGAGGAGGGGTGTCCGTCCCTAAACGAACTCTAGTTGTTCGAAGTTGCCGCCCACAACTGGGACGGCATCCAGGCCCAACCACTTCTCGACAATGGTGCCGTACACACCACGGAAGTCTATGCTGAACTCGAGGTCGCCCTCGACCAGGTCGCCGGGAAGCAGCGACGGGTACTCGCTGTACATTCCGCCTTTGACCGGGTCTCCGACGGCGAAGGCCACTCCGCCCGCGCCGTGGTCGGTGCCGGAGCCGTTGTCCTTCACGCGGCGCCCGAACTCGGTGAACACAAACATGAGCACGTTGTCCGAAGCGTCATGCTCGCGAAGGTCGTCGTAGAAGTCGGAGATGGCCTGCGAGAGGTCGCCCAGCAGCTTGGGATGGAAGGGGCCCTGGTTTGCGTGGGTGTCGTAGCCGCCGTGCATGGTGTAGAAGACCTGGGAACCGAAGCCTGACAGCAGCACCTTGGCGATGCCCTGAAGGTTCTCGCCGATGGCGCTGTTGGCGTACTCTACGCTGGACTGGTACCTGGAAGGCGCGGTCTTGAGATAGTCTGCCCCCTTGAGGGCGTCCAGCCCTGTCTGACCGATGTACTCCATTACAGGCCCGGTGCCTATCATGGGCCCGTACATCTTGGCGAAGAGTTCCAGCGCCTCGCCTCGGTCCGGTTCGCCCTGGATGCCAGTGAGGATGCCGTATGCCTCCAGCATGGCCACCGAGGCCACGGGTACATTGGTAAGCGACATTGCCCTGGGCAGCCCCCGACCGAAGTTGACGCCCTTGAGGACGTTTTCGTGATTGGGGTCCAGGTCGCGGATGACCCGGCCCAGCCAGCCCTCGTCGCCGATCTTCTCAGGCTCGCAGGTGTGCCAGATATCCATCGAGCGGAAGTGCGACCGGTTGGGGTTGGGGTAGCCAATGCCGTTGATGATTGCAACCTTGCCCTCGTCGTAGAGCCTCTTGAGGGGCGCCAAGGCAGGGTTCAGGCCGAACTCCGCGTCTATGGGAAGCACATCCTCCGGCGCGATGCTCAGGTTGCTGCGGTTGTCGTAGTAAGCAGAGTTGCTGTACGGTACGACCGTGTTCACGTAGTCGTTGCCGCCGCTAAGCTGGATTACTACGAGTATCGGGTCTTTTTTCATCTCTGTTGTCATGCGCTGCCCCCCCAATTTAGGGATTGGAAATTAGGCAAAGTTTACCAGAGAACGCAGGAACAGGCTAGTCAGGGAGCCAGCATAAGTTCGATCGGGACTGCTGGGCTAATGGGGCCATGCCGCCGGGTTTTCGGTGGCGTCCGGCGGTAGTTAGGCCCGCGATGGCCGGCGCACCAGGGATATCAGCAGGGCTGCCGCTCCCATCATGGCGACGAGCGTGACGAGGGCTGCGGTGTAGCTTCCGGTCGTGTCGAACACCCAGCCGGCGTACAGCGGAATCATGATTGACCCGACGACGTCGGAGGCCCGCATGATGCCACTCAGCGTGCCGTAGCTTCTCCTGCCGAAGTAGTCCCCCAGGGCCAGCCACTGCAACACCACCGAGCCCTCGTACACCGCCATCAGCACCACGAAGGGGTAGAGCACCCAGGTGCCGTCGTAACTCACGACCAGCAGCAGCCCCATAACAGATGCCATCAGACCGCCTACCAGCAGCGGCTGGAAGGGCAACCTCTGCCCGGCGATTCCCAGGAACAGGCGGAACGGTATCGAGAGGAAGAAGAACACGGACAGAAGGCCGGCTGCGGACAGTTCATCCATGCCTTTCCAGGCCATGATGGGGATGATGTGCACGAATATGGCGGTCTCGGCCGAAATTCGCAGCATCGATGCGCCCAGGATAAGCCAGAAGGCTTTCGTACGCATTGCCTCGTAGGCGGTGTAGTCCTTTACCGACGCCTCGCCGCTGGACCCGTCGATGGCAGACGCGGGGTTCAGCTCCGGTGTGTTTGCCGTGTCCAGCCCCATGCGTTCGGGGGAGTGGCGCACGAGCCGAGACAGGCCGATGCCGGTTATCAGGATGAATATGCCGGAGTACACCAGCGTTTGTCGCCAGCCTATCTGCCCCACGCCAATCCCCAACGGGTAGACGAATATCGCTCCGCCGGCGGCGAATCCCGTCAACAGGATGGTGAGGGCCACTGCCTTCCTCCGCACAAACCAGCGGTTCGTTACCGTTAGAAGCGTCTGGGAGAACCCCAGGTGCGCGCCCATGGAGACGATCAGCAGGTAGACCAGCAGGAAGGGTATGTAGCTCCTTAGCGTCTGGAGGTAGATGAGGCCCAGCCCGGCCAGCAGGCTGCCCACGATGATGAGGGGCCGGCCCCCATACCGGTCGGCCATCCATCCGAACAAAGGCCCGCCTACGCCCGCCAGGGCACGGGAGCTGGTGAAGATCAGGGAGGTCTGGGCGACGGATAGACCCAACTCCTGACGTATGGGGATGAAGAACACGGACGCTCCATGAAATAGAACGCCGCCGGAGATCGCGGCCAGCAGGGTCGTTCCCACCAACACCCACCAGCCGTAGTACATGCCGTTAACGCGCGATTTTATCCGCACTCTTCGTCGTCATTGTCCGAGATTCGAATGTAGTATGATGAGTATATTACAATACATGAAATCGGGGGCCTCGAAATCTCCGGCTCCCAGGCACGTAGCAGCAGATATTAGGACTGATCCATGAAATGGGTTTACGTCGGTTTCGGGGCGTTGGGCGCTTTCGTCGCGTTCTTGTTCATGTTGGACCGCACCTTCGCTTACTTCCACAGAATTTCCGAAGCAATCGATAGGGTAGATGTCGAGCTAAACGTGCTGTTGGTGGTAGGCGGGGCCATGGGCGTTATGATGATTCCCGTAGGAGTAGGCTTGGGGTTGATAGTTGCCGCTACCATCAACTTGGTGATGGTGCGGGCGCACCTTGGGCCATATTCCCGGTCTAAAGACGCATCGGATGGCACATCATGGGTCACCCGCCGGGACCGAGCGAGCCGTTCCTCCGGGGGTGTGTCCCCATAGCAGTCCACATCACATGGTAAAATTTGTAACTTTCGGCGAGACGATGGCGCAGTACAATGCGTCGTATGACGGCCCCTTCAAGGAGGGCGGCGATTACGTTTTGGACTGTGCCGGCGCGGAGTCCAACGTGGCCCTGGACCTGCTCAAACTAGAGGTGCCGGGCATCGACGCGGTGTGGGTTAGCAGGCTGGGCGACGATGAGGCCGGGGACTTTATCCTTCGGGAATTGGCCGGCCGAGTCCAGGTGGCGGCACGCAAGCACCCCGGTGGGCGAACGGGCGTCTCCTACCTGAACCACCTTGGCGACGGTCAACACGTAAAGACCTATCGTCGGAAAGGCAGCGCGGCCAGCCGCCTTACCTTCGACGAAATCAGCCCTCTGCTGGATGGCGCAGACGTACTGCACTTGACCGGCATTACCCCGGCGCTGAGCCCCACTTCTCGGAAGACGGTCTTCCAGGCGCTACGGTATGCCAAAGACAAGGACGTTCCCGTCAGCTTCGATCTGAATTACCGGGACCAGCTCTGGACTTCATCGGACGCCCGGGCCGTCGTCGACGACATGATTCCGTACGTGTCGATGTTCAAGCTAGGCCACGATGAGGCCGAGACCGTTTGGGGAAAAGGCTGGAGTCCGGAGCGTTATGCAGAGCATTTTCAAAGCCTTTGTCGCGGTGTGGTAGTGGTCACCAGGGGTATGGATGGCGCGGTTGCATTCGACGGCGACAACCTGGTGGACCAGCCCGGGTTCCCCGTGGAGGTGCTTGACCCCGTCGGCGCCGGCGATGCCTTTGTCGCCGGGTTTCTGGGGAGCATTTTTTGGAAGCATACCTTACGGGGGTTTCTGGCTTTGTCGCCGGGAGGACGCCTCACAGAAATGCGTAAGGCGCTGGAGATAGGCAACGTGTGCGGTGCGCTCACCTGCACCCGTCAGGGCGATACGGCGGCCATGCCCACCATGGATGAGGTGAGGGAGTTCATGGCCGGAAGCAGGTCGCCGGCTTAAACCCTGGCGAATTTTTGCACAGCGTTTTCGGCGCCGACCTCTGCCACGTACACGTCCCCTGCGGAGTCGACCCAGATGCCGTGGGGGTAGCCCCGGAACTGTCCCGGCCCTTCGCCGTGCTGGTTCCACTTGCCGACGAGCTCCCCGTTTAGCGTCATGACATGAATGCCTTCGTGCCCCGTGGCGATGTGAAGCAGGCCGTCGTCGGCTATCACGGCGTCGTTGGGTCCCGGGACGCCAGGCCACTCCTTGATGAAGGCGCCGTTCACGTCGAAGACCTGGCAACGGTTGTTCTCCCTGTCCATGACGTACACGTTGTCGTCGGCGTCTACCGTTACGTCGTGGGGAAGGTCGAACTGGCCCGGACCCGTGCCGTCCTCGCCCCATGACGTGATGTGCTCGCCCTTTGCCGTGAAGCGGTGAACTCTATTCTGTCCGTAGCCATCGCCCACGAAGATCTCCCCGGACGACGAAAGCACGGCGCGCGTGGGCCGGTTGAACGGCGCACCGGGGGCTCCCGGCCGGCCCCTGACGCCCAGTGTCATGAGCAACTCGCCGGATGGGGCGTACTTACGCACGGTGTGGTCGGCGCTATCCGTCATGAAGATCTCATCGTCCGGCCCTATCCAAATACCGTGGGGTGTCGTGTAAAGGTCTTCGCCCCAGGTCTCAAGAAGCTTGCCGTCGCGGTCGAACACAAGCACGGCGCCGCCAGTCACCTCTGGGTACGGCCATTCGCGTATGGCGACGTAGGCCCTCCCCTTGGAGTCCACGGCGACGTCTGACGCCACGCACTGCTTTGGCAGCTTGGCCCAGCCCTCAACTAGCTCGTACTGGTGGCTCCCGAATCCGAATCTGGCCGGCATCGCGTCGTCCTTCCCATAAATTGCTGGTTGCATGATAGCCGTTTCTTCACAGAAGCGGTAATGTGTACATGAAAATCGGGAAGCCAATTAACAGGCTCAGGTCGGAGTTTGCCATTCAGGCATCGCACAACGAAGGTGGGCAGTCCCAAATTCGCCAAAATACGCGTGCTCCCGGAGATCACGAAGGAGAAAAAAATGGATAACCTATTCGGAAACTTTGGAGTGCTGCTGCCGACTCGCGGCGTGCTTGTGTACGCGGATGGGGGCACGCCCAGGGTGGAGCTCAACTGGCAGATGGCGGAGACGGCGGAGCGACTGGGATATGACTCGGTGTGGGTGGGGGACAGCATCACCTCCAAGCCGAGGTTGGAGCCGCTCACGACCATGGCTGCAATCGCGGCACGCACTCAGAGGGTCAAGATAGGCACGGCAGTCATGCTGACGGCGCTGCGCCATCCTGTCCACCTGGCGCATGCGCTGGCGACCGTGGACAACATCTCCAACGGCCGCACGATTTTGGGCGTCGGCGCGGGCAGGGGGGACAACCCGATGTATGTGCGGGAGCATGCGGCGGTAGGCGTGCCGATCGAGGAACGGGCGGACCGCATGGAGGAGGGCTTGCGCCTGATGCGCAGCCTGTGGACGGAGGAGCGGGTGACCGCCCACGGCCAATACTACCCCCTGGATGAGGTGTCGCTTGAGCCAAGGCCTGTCCAGGACAGTATCCCAATATGGGTATCCAGCAACTGGGTGCAGCGGGGCCTTCGGCGCGTTGCCGAGCTAGGCGACGGCTGGATAACGAATGTCACGAGTCCAGACCTCTTTTCGCGGTGCTGGGACAGGATAGCCCAGCATGCATCGAACGCCGGCCGGGACCCGGACTCGATCAAGCGTTGTCTCTACATTTCCGTGAACCTCAATTCGGAAGAGGATGCTCTCGAAGAGGGCGACGCCTTCATGCAGGCTTACTACGGCAGGCCTTACGAGGCCGTCAGCAAGCAACTGCTCTGCGTCTTCGGCCCACCGGAAAAGTGCGCCGAGGCTATAAGCAGGTATCGGGAGGCCGGAGCAACGTATTTCATCGTCC
>JACZVF010000310.1 GCA_022572805.1 Chloroflexota bacterium | reverse complement strand
ACGCGGGTAGCATACAGCGCCGCCGCGTAGGAGGACGCACCCTGGCCTACAATCAGAACGTCGTAAGTGTTGTCTTGCAATGTCATCAAATTCTCCAGTATCGCTTGTTCAGCAGAATTCTCTTACTGTTTGGATGCGGGTGGGCCGCCAGGCGATACTTCCACAAAGGAAACAGGGCCTATTATTGCAGGCCTAATGGAAGAACCTTCCCGCGTCGATGACCAGCACCTGGCCGGTTACGCTGTCTGTGCGGCAGAACTCCACCACCTGCCGGGCGATATCGTCCTTGTCCGCGCCTCTTTTCAGCAGTGACGCCACCCTGGCGGTCGCCTGGTATTCCGGGTCCAGATTCGCCGTGGCCCTGGTGCCGTCCAGAAAACCCGGCGCGATGCAGTTCACCAGTACCTCCGGCGCCAGGCCGACGGCCATGCACCGTGTGAGGTGGTTGAGGCCCGCCTTGGACACGGCGTAGGGTATGGAAGAGCCTGTAGGGGTCAGTCCGGCAACAGACGATATGTTGATTATCCTGCCGGAGCCCTGCTTCTTCATAGCGGGCGCTACGGCCTTGGAGGTGAGCATCGGCCCGGTGAGGTTGGTTGCGATAATGCGGTCCCACTCCTCCAGCGTCATCGCGTCCAGGTCATCGAAGGGTATCCACTTGTTGTACGCCGCGTCGTTCACCAGGATGTCGATGCGGCCAAAACGCTCCAGGACCTGCGTGACCAGCGCCCCCACGGACGCCGCATCAGAGACATCGCACTGCATGGCCTCTGCTTCTACCCCGGCCTCCCGCAGCTTGGTTGCGACTTCCTCGGACTGGTCCTTGCTCTGGGCGTACACCACCGCTACGTTGCTGCCCGCCGCGGCCAGAGCGTGACAGATCCGCTGGCCCAGGCCCCCGTTGCCGCCCGTAACTATCGATACGGTTCCCTGTATTTCCATGGGAAGGCCCCCTCCGAATATCACTGTCTTCATCTGTAATTCGCGCCACTTGAGTATATATTACCAATGTTGACGCAAGCGGATGGACAGGCCCCCAATTCGGCATTTGCCAGTTGACTCGGCATTGAAAGCCTGATGGAATAAGACAATGTTGTTTAGCATAACCTTCTCGGCACTGGTTGATGAATGAGCATAAGCAAGTGGCTGTTCGCCACGTGGTACGACCTGCTGAACGCCGGCGTCGAAGGCCGTGTCATCCCTTACCGCAAGGAGACGGCGGGCAGGACGTGGGGCGACGTTCTGGAGATCGGAGGCGGCACCGGCGCCAACCTCCCTTACTACCCTGACCGCACCCGGCTGACCTTCATCGAGCCCGACAAGCACATGGTGAAGAGGCTGACGCGCACGGCATCGAAGCTTGGCCGCGACGTGCGGATAGTGCAAGAGGCGGGAGAGAAACTGCCCTTCGCCGACCGTAGCTTCGACTGCGTGGTCACGACGCTGGTGCTTTGCATGGTCCATGACCACGACGGCGTGGTCCGGGAGGCCAGGCGCGTGCTCCGGCCGGGGGGCGCGTTCTTCTTCTACGAGCACGTCGTTTCTCCGCGAACGGCAGGACGCTGGTGGCAGAACAAGCTGAACCCTACCTGGAAATTCCTGACCACCGGCTGCAACCTGAACCGCGACCTGACGGCCACAATTCGAAACGCTGGATTCCGTGAGGTCGAGATGCGTAGCTTCGACCTGTCCGTTGGGCTGCCCGTGACCATACCCAACATCGTAGGCGTCGCCAGGGTATAATCATGCCGCGCAATTCCCGCCCCCGACTCATCCCCCAGTGAACGCGGTAGCAAAGACGCGACAGGAAAGACGCCAATGAACTTCGAAGATGTCCGGCCTTTTATGGAATCGCACCACCGAGGTGTCATCAGCACTCGCAGGGCCAACGGCGCCACCCATTCCAGCATCGTCGTGTGCGGGGCGTACCAGGGCAGCGCTGCCTTTGTGTCTGTCTACCCGAGGTCCGTAAAGATAAGAAACCTGCGCCGCGACGCCAACTGCACGATTCTATGCGTCGACGACCACTGGCGGGGCTACGCAGTAGTGGAGGGGCATGCCCAGCTATTCGACTATGAAAACACCGACGCCGAGGAGATACGGCAGATGATGCGCGAGGTTTACATGGCCTGCAGCGCCACCGAACACCCGAATTGGGACGAGTTTGATCAGGCCATGATCGACCAAAAGGCCGTAGTTGTTCTGGTGACGCCGGAGCGTGTGTACGGCCTGCTAAGGTGAGCTGCCGGCCGGAGAAAATGACGAAAGGGAAACCAATAAAATACGCCGCCGACAGG
>JACZVF010000309.1 GCA_022572805.1 Chloroflexota bacterium | reverse complement strand
CAAGCTCCGCGAAAAGCCTGCGGGCCTCGGCTACCGTCCCGTCCGTGTCGGCGGCCAGGTGCGGGTTCACCTCCAGCGATGCGAAACCGTCCCGTCCGCCCGTGGCGTCGTGGATCGGCCTCAGCAGGTCGGCCACGTCGCGGATGTCCTCGATGGCCAACGCCTCGAAGATCTCCGCTGCGCTCTTGCCGCTTCGGGCCAGGCCAACCATTGCGTCGTCGTAGTCGGCGCCGCCCGATATGGCCTTCTCGAAGATGCTGGGGTTGGATGTCAGGCCTGTAACGCCGGTGTCTATCAGCTTCTGCAGTCCGCCGGACTTGATGAGTCCCCGGCTTACGTTGTCGAACCAGACCGATTGGCCGTACTTCTGGAGTTGCTGAATTGTGTTGGTCATATCCTAAGCCTCTCTTTTCGGTGTGGTTGTCCGCAGAAAGGTACCGTTCATTTTCATTCCGATCTCTTCATGTGGCTCTGGTGGATTCAGTGTTTCAGGGGGCGCCTCTGCGCGGAGAGGGCCAATTGACACGACTCTCAAATCCCCACGCCTGCCGCCGCGATCAACTGGATGGAGTTACGTTGCGTTGGGCTCTCATGGCCAATACTCCCCAATTATACCACAGGGGTTTAATTCACCATTCCGCTCAGGCCGTCAAAAGAGCCATCGCTCTCCACCAACGGGATTCCAACAGCTCGATTCCGGGAGTAATGCTGCCGAATCCGAACGCCATTTCTCCTTCGTCCCCTCCCAGGCGCTAAACCTGTCCAACCCATTCAAAAAAATCGCTGGACCGCTACAGATGTCCGTGCACCAGCGCGTCGTATAGCTCGGACTGCGCTTGAATTTCTCGGGCGTAGACGGCGGAGCGCTTTGCATCAGGTGTATATGTCAGCGCGACTGGCGCCTCCACGTCCCTCAAGCCGGACCATATTCCCAGCGATTTCAAGGCCAAAATGGCTGAGCCCCGTGTGGCAGCCTCCGGCACCGCGCTCATTGTTATCGGGTGAACCAGAACGTCGGCCATAAGCTGCGCCCAGTACGGCGAATTCAAAATGGCGCCGCCGTTAGCGATTATAGTGGCGTCGTCCGAAGCATGTGGCTTTAACAGTCCCCAAATTAAGGCGAATCTGTACGCCACCGCCTCCAGCCAGGCCTGCACAATCTGTACCGGGCTGGTCGCGACCCCTATGCCCTGTACTACGCCTGTAGCGTCGGACGCCCAGCCGGGGCTGCGCTCGCCCGACAGGAAAGGCAGCACGCGTAAACCGTGGGCAGCGGGCTCCAGCGCGGCCAAAGCCCGCTCCAGCTTTGCGTGGTCCCGTGGAAGGCGCAGGTTGCCGCGCAGCCAGGCGTACACGCTGCCGGCATCGGTGAGGGCCCCGCCCAGCACCGTGCGGTCCGCCAGGTTGTACGCCCATAGACCCTTGGGGATATTCGCGGGCCTACTTTCCAAGACCATCCTCATGGCCCCGCTGGTGCCCAACGTCAACGCCACGCGGTCCTCGCCGACACAGCCGCTTCCCACATTTGCGGCCCCACCGTCCGGCACGGTGAGAAAGAAGGGCACGTCTAGAAGCGCAGGCCACCTGTCCGCATAGGCTGCCGAAAGCCCCTGGTGCGACGTTTCGTCGGGGGCCAGCGTCGGGAGCCGCTCCACAGACAAAGGCAAATGCGAGAGAAGCTCCTCGTCCCACGTAAGCCCATCGACATCCAGCATGCCTGCCCAGGAAGCCGCCGCGATGCTCATGGGGATGTCGTCACGCGCGAACCAGCGCCGGTGACAATATGTCCCCACGTCTACCCACAACCGGGCCTGCCTGACCAGTTCGGGCTGGTTCTTGGCCAACCACAGCATCTGAGCAGGCATATACGAGGTGTGCTGATGGCAGCCCGTTCTCTGATGGACCGAGTCCTCGTCCACAAGCTCCCTGAGCTGCGCCACCTCGTCTCTGGCACGGCTGTCCGCGTACGTGTAGAACGGCCCCAGAGGCCTGCCGCCGTCGTCCAACGGCATTATGGTCATGGCCATGGAGTCCATGCCGACTGCCGCTATTTCGCCAGCCACCTCATCGCCGAGAAGCGCAACCTTTTTCAGGACACAGTCTATAGCGTATTCCACCGCATGAAGCACGTGGTCCGGCCACTCCACAGCGGCGCCCGCGACGTCTGTATGCAGCTCGTGCCCGGACTGCGAAAGAGTCCCTTCGACCATGTTGGCCTCGGCATCGTACAGCGCAGCCTTCACGGAGGAACTGCCCACGTCGATGGCCAGGACGAAGGGCCCCCGATAGGCCCCGTTGGAAGCAG
>JACZVF010000005.1 GCA_022572805.1 Chloroflexota bacterium | reverse complement strand
CAACAGCAACTACGGGGCTGCGGGGCATAAATTCAATGGTTTTCCCCGGTAACCTCTGGGAGACCCATCACATCGTCACCGGTGAGCCGCTGGATACCACGGCTGTATATATGCGTGATGTTCCGTGGGTAGGCAACCCGGCAGACCCTGCCGACCTCGCAGAAGCGAAACTGGTGCGCAACGCGATGGCCAGGGCTATCGACAGGGACCTTCTCAACGAGGAACTCCTGGGCGGACTAGGGTCCCCCGCTCACCTATCGATATTCAGCACCACTGCCCCCGAATGGCAGAGCAAGTGGGAATACGAATACGACCCGGCCTTGGCCGAAAGGATGTTGGACGAGTCCGGCAATCCCCGTAGGGCTAACGGCATAAGATTCGAGATGCCGCTTTTCGCCAACGCTGACTATCAGGGTCTACGCAGGGAGATTGCTGATGCCGTATCCGGCATGTTGTTGGAAATAGGCATCGACACTACCGTGCAGAAGTTCAACTACTCCGTCTTCCGTCCCACGATTGTGGCCCGGTCCACCACGCTTCCATTCCTGTTCGACGGCGACGATGGTAAGACTACCTGGCCGTGGGACTGGCCCAAAGGGCAGGAATTAACCAGCCTTACCCGCGGTGGGTACTCAGAGGGCATCGAGGTCCCCCTGATTGCCGAGACGTGGCTTAAAGTAGCCGCCGAGCCGGACAGGGCAAAGCGGGTTGAACTGAACAACGTGATGGCCGATTACATGTTCGACCAGGCCGTAACGTTTGGCATATTGAATATGCCTAACCCCGTTGTCTATAACACGAACTCTATCGCCGATTGGCCTATGAATGAGTCTCTCTTCTCGACGTGGGGCGATTTCGAGTTCATCGAACTGCCGTAGTGCTCTGAGTAGATAACACAGACGCTTAGGGTAAGTACGTGGCCCGGCTTCAGAATACAGCCGGGCCACGTACTGGTTAACGCAGGCGGACCTCTATGGGTAAATTCCTACTCAGAAGATTAGTATTCGTATTCATATCTATGATTGGTGCTACGGCGGTGGTGTTCTCTCTATCCAGGTTGGCGGGAGATCCCGTGCTGTTATACGCCAAGCCGGCCGGATATGGATCGACCGAGGAATATCTGGACGGCCTGCGAAAGCACCTGGGCACGGATAAGCCTCTGGTGGTCCAGTACGTCCGCTGGCTTGGTCAAATAGTCAGAGGCGACATGGGCAGAACACTACTGGCAGAGCAACCAGTAGCCAGAGTGATCAGACAAAAGATTGGCGCCACGTTTCAATTGGCCTTCGCCGGCTGGCTTTTAGCGACTATCGTTGGAGTCCCGTTGGGGATATTATCTGCTGTGAAGAGGGGCACTGCATGGGACTATATCGGTAGGGTCTTCGCGCTTTTCGGACAGTCCATACCTCCCTTCGCGGTGGGAATCGTACTCATTCTTATATTCGCCGTGCAGCTTGAGTGGCTCCCGGCCGCCTTCAAAGGGGACGGTATAAGCATCAAGCATTTCATTTTGCCCGCAATCACTATTGGGTGGGCATCGGCTGCGGCATATCTCCGTATTACCCGCTCCGCAATGCTGGAAGTGCTGGACTCAGAATACATCAAGCTGGCTCGGGCCAAGGGCGTATCGTCCTCCGTGGTGGTGTGGAAGCACGCCTTCAAGAATGCTATAATTCCTCCCCTCACGTTTTCTTTCGTTCTTCTGGCAGGCCTGTTAAACGGGGCCGTTGTGGCCGAGGTCGTGTTTGCCTGGCCAGGAATCGGTAGGGTAGCTCTGCTGGAGGCTGTTAACAACAACGACTTTCCTTTGCTTATGGGAGCTGTGTTGGTATTCAGCGTGATTTACTTAGTCGTAAACTTCTTGGCCGACATGTTGTACGCCTGGGTAGACCCGCGAATCCGGTATTCATAAGCAAAACCAAGGGATATTAGATGGCCAACTCGAGCATAATCTTGGGACAAGCGCCTAAAGGCTGGAGCGGCGCGCCTGCCCGCGCCTTTGGTTTCATTCGACGGTGGCCTGTTTTCCCTATTTTCGTCCTGTCGGTTTTGGTGTTGGGGGCGATCTTCGCCCCGCTGGTCGCACCACATAGCCCGCTGAAGCAGTCCCTTCGGGAAAGACAGGTTGGCCCCATGTGGACCGAGGGAGGCAGCGCCAAGTTCATCCTTGGGACCGACCACGTGGGGCGCGATATACTTAGCCGTATAATTCACGGTTCCCGAATCTCGCTTATGGTAGCTGCAGTAGCTCTCGCTAGCGGCATACTTATCGGGTCCACACTAGGCCTGGTGGCCGGGTGGTACGGCGGCATCGCAGACGAAGTGGTTGCCCGTATTGTGGACGTCTGGCTAGCTTTGCCTTTCCTCTTAGTAGCCCTTGTCGTGGTCATTATATTCGGGCAGAGCGTAATCACCATGATGGGCGTGCTGGCAATGGTATCCTGGAGTTTATTTGTGCGCAACATACGGGCCGAGGTGCTTACCTTAAAGACCCGTGATTACGTAGCTTTGGCCAAGGTTTCCGGGGCGTCCACACCACGCATTTTGGTTAAGCACATCTTGCCGGGCGTTCTCAACACCATGGTAGTCATCGCAACCCTCAACGTGGGGAGTCTGATACTAACTGAAGCCACCCTAAGTTTTCTGGGAGCAGGTATTCCCGCCCCGACGCCTGCCTGGGGACTTATGATCTCCGAGGGTCGGGACCACCTCAGGACGAGTTGGTGGATCACCGTGATGCCGGGCACGGCCATATTCCTCGTCGTCATGTCTCTCAACTTTATGGGGGACTGGTTGAGAGACCGCCTGGACCCAAGATTGCGGCAGATATAGTGGGAATAATCCAACTTCCCGTCTTTTGAGATGCGTCTGATCACCGACAAATGGTTGATACTTGTCGTGCGGTTTGGTCTCGGCATCTCCCTCGCCTTTTTCTTGGCAGCCATAGTATTCGTTATCACCCGGTTGTTGGTTGTCCATCTGACGCCCACCGTCACAGTGTTCTCAATCGGGTTGGGGGCGGGACTGGGGGGCGCTCTCGGATGGATCAATCCCGACTCCCCCAAATTACATATTCTCTTCATAATAACCCTTGGCATTTTAGGGGCAATAGGGGGCGCGTGGGGTGGGATGCTTTACGGCAGCACTGTATTTATCATGGGAGGAATGCCGGGTATCGCAGAGCTCCGCAGCCTTGTAGGAGGAGCGGTCATAGGTGGCAATATTCCTCCCATTGTTGTTGGCGTTATCAGGATTTGGAGAGGCGGGGATTAGTGATTCGCTAGAAGACCCTGCTTACATCAATCTTTATGCTTACAAGAATAGATGCTGTTACCGCGCCAACGAACTTGCGAGTCAAAGTGAAATTGGACTTCTCCCCTCCTTTGCCTGCTGTAACTGGAGAGGGGAGACTAAGGTTGGCGCGGCCCCTACGAATGCCGATATAGTCTCCTGATTTTGCACTAGGGCAGGGTCAATTTCGTCACCGTGTCATCGCTGGTATTGGAAATCCATATGGACGCGCCATCATACGCGAAGCTCGCCGCACCTACGCCCACCGGATAGATTGCAATAGTCTCGCCATCCCTGGTCTTCTTGGAGATCGTGCCATGGCCGCTGTTGGCAACCCAGATGTGTTCGCCATCGAAGAACAGGGCAAAGGGAAGCTCCCCTGCTCGTTCCAGCACTGAGTCGAATGGCAGAAAACCAGCCGGGTAACGTCCGAGCTCTCTTCCGTCTTGACTAAGCTTGCTGACAGTGTTTTCTCTCCAATTCGCTACCCAGATGTTGTCCCCATCATCAGTGATGGCCATCGGTACGTCGCCCACCGGATACACGCCGACCGTTTCACCCGCCAGGGTAAGCTTCGTCACGGTGTCTGTGTGCGCGTTTGCGCCCCAAAGAAATTCTCCGTCGAAGTACAGGTCAATTGGTGCTGTGCCTGGATTGATGATGTCCAGAACTTCACCGTCCTTCCCAATCCCAATTGCTGTGTTCTCGACGTAGGAAGATACCCAGATTTTCGAACCGTCAAAGGTTATCGCCTCCGGAATTGGACCCACAGGAAAAGTACCCAGGGCTTCTCCATCGAGGCCGAGCTTGGAGACCGTTGCGTCATTACGGTTGGCTGTCCAGATCGCTTCTCCGTCGAACACCATCACGTTAGGCTCGCTTCCGACTGTGAACGTTCCGATGATTTCACCGTCCAATGCCAGCTTGGATACCGTGCCGTCAAGTGCGTTCGCCACCCATATATAGTCACCATCGAATACAACGGGCACAGGGGCGTTGCCAACGCGATATGTCGAAGCAGTTGCGCCTTCCAGGCTAAGCTTTGACACGGCCGCCCGATTAGGGTGGGTAACCCAGACCGATGCTCCGTCGTAAGCCAATTCACCGGGAATCTTACCCAGGTGAAACGTCCCCAGGTTTTCCCCGTTAAACCCTACTCTGGAAACACTCCGGTCATCCCGGTTTGCTATCCAGACCGATTGGCCGTCGGATACTATACTTGCAGGCAGACTTCCTACCGTGAAAGTCCCCACGACATCGCCATCCAACGTTAACTTGGATACCGTTGCGTCAAATGTGTTGGTTACCCAAATGTGGTCTCCACCAACTGCGAGTCCCTTGGGAGCGTCCCCGGTTGGATATGTGCCCAGAACCTCACCATCCGCTGAAATCTTGGACACAGTGTCATCACCTTGGTTGGCTACCCATAACGCGATGCCATCGAAGGCCAGGGCAACAGGACTAGAGCCTACAGGAATGGACATAACCTTGCCGTCAGGCTCAAAACGTGACACTGTGTCGTCCTCGTCGTTGGCAATCCAGATGTATCCGCCACCATAGACCATTGCTACTGGATGCCTCCCGGCGGCATATACTCCCTGAACTTCGGCTTCCGGCGACATTTTCCGAATGGCGAAGTAGGTTCCAGCCCATATGGATTGACCGTCGAAAGCCAGGGTACGCGGATAGGTGTGGAGCGGCCTGGTCCAGTTCTCCGTCCCATCCAGGTTTAGTCTCGTCATGCTATCGTCATCCTGATTGACAATGAGCATAGATTCGCCATCAAATATGATGCCCGAAGGGAGGGCTCCCACGGCAAAAGTTCTAATTGTTGGGATTTCTACCGGACCTACCGGCGCGGGAGGGTCCGTTGCGGTTTCCGGAGGCGCTCCCATAATGCGGGCGCCGACCGGATTCACAGAGACTGTTGTAGGAGGCGCCGTTGGTGAGGCAGTCGGTGACAGAATGGGGCTTGGGATAACGGAAGGTGCCGAATCAGAGGGAACACCCTGTCCGCATGCCGATACTGCTAAGGCCACAATTCCTACCACAAAAACGCTCGGACGTAATCTCATATTACAATCTCGATCCCTAAGGTTAAGATTTTTCGAACCATTAGTTTATAACACTACGACGAGGCCGTAACGATAGGTTTCGGAAAATTTGAGGCGGCCTCGGATGGATCAATCCGGACTCCTCCAGGACCCAAATCCTCATCGTATTGGTAGTTGGGGTGCTTGGGGCGCTGGTAGGCGCATGGGGCGGAATGTTTTACGGCAGAACGATATTCATAATGGGAGGAATGCCGGGGATCGCAGAATTTGCCGGCCTTGTGAGGGGAGCGGCCTTAGGCGGCAATATTCACCCTTTTAATGCTCGGCGTGATCAGGGTTCTAAAGCACGAGGAAACGCAAAATACGTGAAGTAGCCCCAAAGGTTTATGGGGCTACTTCACCAAATAAATCAGGGACCCTAAAGCCACCCCAACAATCAGAGCAGCCGGCCTGAGCGCCAAGAATCAACACGATTAACAGCGGTGTGTTCCTCTAATTAATCGCCGAATGATGACCGCGTTGTCCGAAGAACTTGTCGGTCGGGGCGACCAGCCTTAAATTCGCCGACTCATCATCATGACCCGTCCCTCATCTATCTCCGTCATTGTCGCCACGCTTATTGGCATCAGGAACTAACGACTCAGGCCAGCCCTCATTGCCTGACGAAATATTACCGAATGAACTTGACTCTTTCCCAGGGCTGGTCTACCATACGCGCCACGATGCAGTGAGGCGTATCACGAGCCCTCTAGGACAACATGTGGGAAGCGGCGCAATCCGAGCTTGCGGCACTGCACCTCCCCGAATAAACGGCCCAGGTATGTTGCGAAGCAAGGAAAGTAAGAAGGGAGGACATATCGCGATGAAAGGAAAATTTAGAAAACCGCTTTGGCTTTTACCGCTATTCGCGGTAGCCGCGCTGGCTGTAGCGGCTTGTAGCAGCGCGCCCGCTGACGCGCCGGTGCCGGCGGCTCCCGCTCCGGCAGCGCCCGCCCCGGCAGCGCCTGCTCCAGCAGCGCCTGCTCCGGCAGCGCCCGCCCCGGCAGCACCGGTTCCGGCAGCGCCCGCCCCGGCAGCTCCGTCCGGAGCCGGGAAGACACTCACCGTGGTGTTGGACAACGTGGGTTCGCCCCTGTTCCTAAATGCCAAGGCGACCTTCCCGGACAACATGTTCAACTACTACTTCGGCTTCCAGGAGGCGCTGGCCACCTGGGCGACCAACAGCGCCAATGACGTTTCGGACTCCACATGCGAAACGCCCATGCTGATGACCAGTTGGTCTTACGATCTGCCCCCTAACTTCGATGACCCGGACAATCAGGGCGTAGTCACCATAAATATACGCGAGGGCGTGGATGTCTATACCGCCGATGGCAGGCATTCGGAGTTGACGGCGGAAGACGTAGCGTGGTCCATCAACGATGCAGGCGCAGACAACCCCGCGTCCACTCACTCTAACACGGGTGAGGCATTTGACTGGTTCAAGCGCTGGGAGGCCGTGGACAGATACAAAATAGTGGCGCCTTTCAGAAGCTACCAGGCAGACTGGATCAACGGCAGCGGCGCTGGAATTAGCAGCATGTGCGGCGACACTATCGGTATCGTCTCCAAGCAGCTTTACGATGAGATCGGCGACGAAATTCTGACGACCGCCCACGGCACGGGTCCGTTCTTCGTTCAGGAGTGGCGCCCCAACGAGCGCATTGAAGCCGAGTCCCGGGTTGACCACTGGTTCAACAGCCCTGCTTTCGGACACCTGACCCTTATTCAGGCCGGTGAGGCCTCTACTCGGTCAGCCATGCTGCAGACAGGCGCAGCCGACATTGCGCTGACGTCGATTCAAGACGTAACCCCGTTGACGAACGCAGGCTTCAAGTTTCACGAAGGACTTAACCAGGTCTCAGGACACTTCCTTTACATGGCGGGCAACTACTGGTCCTTCGAGCATCCCGTAGATGGCACGCCCATCTTGCGCGAGGGCTTCACGCCGGACGCCGACCATCCCTGGATTGGCGACCCGCGGGTGGATGGAGACCCCACAAATCTGAGCGACGAGACCGAAAGCATGCTGAAGGGAATCGCCTTCCGCGAGGCTCTGCTGTGGTCGATAGACCGGGAGCTGATTGCGGAGACCATCATATCCGGCTTCGGCGGCATCATCTACGGCGGCGGGCACGGCGCGGGAGTGGCCTTCCACCAGACCGACCCCGAGTGGAAGGACAAGTGGGCACTAGGATACGACCCAGACTTCGCCAGGTCACGAATGGCTGATGCCGGTGTAGACGAGGGGTTCGAGTTTGAGTTCTATTGCCCGTCCGGCAGCGGCACCTCTCCCGAGGTCTGCCAGGCTATCGCAGGCATGTGGGAGGTCGAGCTTGGCCTGAAGCCTAGGATCGACAACACCTCGTATTCGTCCCGTCGGCCCACCATGGTTGGCAGACAGATTAACGTGCCGTGGCTGACCAACTGGGGACCGAACCGCAACGAGGCCCAGTTTGAGATCGGCGGCACCATTCCCGTCTGCTGCCTGTGGCCCATCGGCGCCGGTGGCTACAACGCGGGCATCGAAGACAACCGTTTCTTCGATGACTTCAACACTACCCGTATCCAGGAGAAGGGTTCCCCCGAGAACCTGGCAACCCGTGAAGCAATGATGGACCGCTGGAGCAGGCTCCGGTTGGGCGGCGGAGTTGTCGAGGTGCCTACCTTGATAGGCATGAATCCCGACACGGTAGTGAGCTGGGAGCTCAAGCCCTGGAGGGCAGTCAACAGCTTCGACACCGTTGTTCTGAAGTAATAAATAAACGCACCGACCAGCGCCCGAGGCGTTAATACGCCTCGGGCGCTGGTTTATCCGAATGCATTATTGGCCCAAGTCATGCCGTTTCCACCCCATTTACTCTCTTGAAACGCTTGGCGACAAAGGACTGACACCTTGAGGATCTTCGTGATTCGCAGAGCCATTTTCATGGTGCTATCTGTGATCGCCGCTACGCTTATTGTTTTTAGCATGTCCCGTCTACAGGGCGACCCCAGGTACCTGTTTCTGGCGTCAGGATACGCGTCGCAGGAGACGTGGGACGCCTGGGGCGAGGAGTTCGGCCTGGACAAGCCTGTACCGATACAGTATTTCATATGGCTTGGTAAGGCCATGAAGGGCGATTTCGGCAAGTCGCTAAAGTCGGGTTATTCCTCTGTTGAGATGATCAAGATATTTGCGCCAGCCAGCCTGCAATTGGGTCTCGCCGCCTGGTTTTTCGTGCTTATAACCGGCGTGCCGTTAGGCGTCCTTTCGGCAGTCAAGCGCGGAACCATCTGGGACTTAATTGGCAGGTCATTCGCCGTCTTCGGGCAGGCGCTTCCTCCATTCTGGCTGGGCATAATGCTGATCCTTATCTTCGCGGTGAAGCTGGACTGGTTGCCGCCAGGTCAGCGGGGCGGCCCCAGCCATTACATCCTTCCCGCCGTGACGCTGGGCTGGCTGGCCTCAGCAGGCATGATGAGGCTGGTGCGGTCGGCCATGCTGGAGGTTCTGGATTCGGAATACGTCAAGCTGGCTCGCGCCAAGGGCGTGAGCTCGACGGTCGTCATCTGGAAACACGCCTTCCGCAATGCTCTTATCCCTCCGCTAACCTTCGGCGCATTGATTATGGCCGCGTTCATCGCGGGAACAGTAGTAACGGAGACCGTGTTTGCATGGCCGGGCCTGGGATTCATGACGGTTCAGGCTATTATCAACAACGACTTCCCTGTCATGACTACGGCGGTCATGGTGTTCACTATCCTCTACCTGTTCGTGGTATTCATAGTGGACGTCTTGTACGCTTACATCGACCCCCGCATCAGGCTGGGTTAAAGGGCACCGTATTAAGACATGGCAAGATCAGGCGCCGTCTCTCTGGCGGATATCAAAAAGTTAGGCTCTCGAAGCCAGTTCTCGAAGGCGGTATACGTCCTCCGGCGCTGGCCTGTGCTGCCCATATTTATCATTACCACGCTAATTGCCGGCGCAGTGTTTGCTCCATTTGTGGCACCCAACAGTCCTGTAAGGCAGGACTTGCGTGCCCGGACCAGCGCGCCAATCTGGTATCCGGACTGCCAGGAGGGCGAAACTCCCTACCGGACCTCTTGCGTCGCAGCGAAGTCGAAAAACACCTACATTCTGGGCGCTGACGCACTGGGTCGCGGGCTCCTTTCCAGGATCATATTCGGCGCTCGGGTGTCTCTGACCCTGGCGGCCGTAGCCATCGTCATCGGAACGGTCGTGGGCACCGCACTTGGCCTGACGGCAGGCTACTTTGGCGGCATCGTCGACGAGTTGATTATGCGCATAACCGACATAGCGACGGCCATACCGTACCTCTTGCTGGCGCTGATTATCGTCGTCGTGTTTGGTCAAAAGTTTTACGTGATTGTTGGCGTGCTGGCGCTAGCTAGCTGGCCGGGCATCGTGCGCCTGGTTCGAGGGCAGACGCTACAGATCAAGACTCTGGATTACGTCGCGCTGGCCAAAGTTGCCGGAGCCTCCACGCCGCGAATAATGATAAAACACATCCTGCCCGGCGTCACCAACACGTTAGTCGTCGCCACCACCCTGCAAGTGGGATCCATAATCCTTGCAGAGGCCATTCTAAGCTTCCTGGGGGCCGGCGTGCCGCCGCCAACGCCGTCTTGGGGTTCTATGATCTCCGATGGCCGTGATTACCTTGGCTCCGCCTGGTGGGTGGCCTTCTTCCCCGGCATCGCGATCGTCCTGACTGTGCTGGCGTTCAATTTTATTGGCGACTGGCTCCGCGACCGCTGGGACCCCAAGCTGCGCCAGATCTCCTGAGATATACTCATCTCCCCGTCTCCAGAATTCCGAGATAACCAGGCTGTCTGCAACGGCCTGCGCCTGCACTACCTGGACTGGATGAACCGCAGCGCCCCGCATCTTGTACTCTTGCACGGAATCCACGGACACGCCCATGTGTGGGACGCCCTGGCCGAGGCTGTGCGAAGCCAATTCCACGTGCTGGCACTGGACATGCGTGGTCACGGCGACAGCGAATGGGCCGCCGACGGCATTTACGAGGGCCAGGCGCTGCTGTCGGACCTTGCCGCATACATTGCGCAGCTGCAACTGGACCGCGTGACTATTGTCGGGGAGTCCCTGGGCGGTATCGTGGCCTTTGCCTACGCCGCCATGAACCCAGCTCTCGTCAGGGGATTAGCCGTTGTGGATATCGGCCCCGAGGTAAATCCTGAAGGGTTGCAGGACATCCGGCAATCGGGGGAAGACAGGCCAACGGACTTCGCCGATTTCGAACAGGCGCTGCGCTGGTCTCGCGGCGACCAGCCAGTACCAGGCGACGAGGCAATCGCGCACAGGCTGCGCCACAACCTCAACGAGACTTCCGACGGACGGCTAACCTGGAAGTTTGACCCCCAAGTGGACACAATAGCTTCGTCCGGCGGCCCTGGGAGCGATGCGCTTATGTGGCGGCTCTGGTCTGCTTTGAAATGCCCGACGCTGGTGCTAAGGGGAAAACACTCCAGGCTGCTGACGGAGGATTCGGTCGACAAGATGCTTGCGGCGTGCCCAACGGCGACACTCCGGACGATTCCGAACGCCGGACACGCCGTAATGGTGGACAATCAGACCGCGTTCATAAAAGAGACCAGCGCTTTTCTGGGAGGTCTCTAACTGCGAGCTTCCATCCTCATACCGAACGCTTCACCGAAGCAGCGCGTCATCGCCTCTACCACCTCTACAGCCTCGGGGGGGCGTTCCAGCTCTTGCGACATGGAGGTCACGGCAGCCTCGGGCAGGCCACACGCTACGATGTGTTCAAAGTACAACAGGTCCGGGCTTACGTTGAGGGCGAAGCCATGCATGGTAGCGCCTCGGCTCACTCTGACCCCGATGGCGGCTATCTTGGCTCTGCCCACCCAGACGCCTGTGGGCCTGTCCTCAGACTCAGCCTGAATCCCGAACTCTGCCAACGTGCAGATCAATGCACGCTCCAGGGATTGCACGAATTTCAGAGGGCCGCCTCTCCACCGCCGAAGATTGATGATAGCGTAGCCCACGAGCTGCCCTGGACCGTGATAGGTGACCTCCCCGCCTCTGTCGACGTGATGCACCTCTGCCCCGATTTTTTTCAGAAGAGCAGCGTCGGCCAAAACGTCCGAGGGCTTGCCACGGCGGCCCAGGGTGTAGACGTGGGGGTGCTCCAGCAGCATCAGCACGTTTGGAGACCGGCCTTCGACGACCTGGGAGTGGATACGGCGTTGCAGGTCCCAGGCCTTTCGGTAAGGCATCAGGCCAAGAGACTGCACCAGGCACAGGTCTTGCAACGACCGGTCCTAATAGACGCCGGTGTCCGGCCCCACGGCTTCCAGGCGGCGCTTAACGCCCAACACGAATGCCGAAGACTCGGCGCCGTCCATGATGCGGTGGTCGAAGGTCAGGCAGATGTTCATCATGGAGCGAACGGCGATGGCGTCCTCCGCGACAACCACGGGCCGCTTAGTGATGGCCTCGGTGGTCATGATGGCAGCCTGAGGAAAATTAATGATGGGTTGGGACGACGTTGTCCCTAACGCGCCGGTGTTGTTGACCGTGAACGTGCCGCCCTGGACCTCCTGCAGGGTCAGCTTGCCCTGTCGCGCGCGGCCGGCAAGATCATCCATGCGCGCGGCGAGACCGGAGATGCTGAGGGTATCCGCGTCGTGTATCACGGGGACTACCAGGCCATCGCGCGCTGCCACGGCTATCCCGATGTTGATACGTTTCTTGATCAGAATGGCGTCGCCGTCCCACGATGAGTTTAGCAGAGGATTTTCCTTGAGGGCCTCCGCCACCGCCTTCACAATGAAGGGCAGATACGTAATAGGCACGCCTTCCCGCTGCTGAAAGCTCTCCTTGATGGACTCTCGAAGCCTGACCAGGCCGGTGACGTCTACCTCCGTGATGCTCCATGCAGAGGGAATCTGAGAGACGCTTTCGGCCATGCGGGCGGCGATCATGCGGCGCACCGCCGAAAGGGGCACTCGCTCCTCGTCTGTTCCAACCTCAGCCTGACGGGATGGGTCTGGCGCGGAGGCCGGCGCCTCGACAGGAGTGTCCGGCGACACTGTAGGCGAGTCTATGAAGGCCTGCACATCTTTGCGCGTGATGCGCCCGCTCATGCCCGTGCCCGCCATTAAGTTTAGGTCTACGTTGTGCTCTTCAGCCAGCCGCATGACCGCTGGCGAGTAACGCCGCCTGGCCTGCGGGGCCTCGTCGGATGGCGCGATGCCCTGCGTGACGGGACCGGCGGAGCCTGTTGGCCCCACGGGAGCCACGCCCTTGAGAAGCACGCCTGTGGTGTCAATGGTCTTGGTTGGCTCGGACGGTTCCGGATGGTCAGGAGGCTGTGGCCCGGGCATATCGCCATCCACCTGCATCTCCGCGATTGCGGCGCCCATGGGGACAGTCTCGCCCTCTTCGACCAGGATTTTTGTTATGGTGCCGTCCACCGGGGAAGGCACCTCCATGCTGACCTTGTCGGTGACGACCTCCACCAGCGGGTCGTACTTCTCCACGGTATCGCCGACGGCCTTTAGCCATTTTTCGATGGTGCCTTCGGTGACGGACTCACCCACGTGGGGCAGCTCCACCGTGATCACGTTGTGAACCCTGGAAACCCTACCGGAGTAAATGGCCTTGTCCTCTCTGCCCTGCTGGCGGCGCTCCAAGTAACTATCTCAAAAAGTCGGATGCCTTGTTGCCACCCACCCTGGGGGCTCTTGTTCTTGGGCGCACATCCCCCCGGTCCTCTGGTAGAGGGCGAAAGCCCCTCTGGACTGCCCCATGACGATTTTTAGATAGTGACTAGGCAGGTAGCAAATCCCTGTCAGCGGTCTAATATGCCGCCAACTTACGAATCGCCTCGGCAATCTTTGCTGAGCTAAGCATGTACATGTCCTCCAGCGGCGGGCTGTAGGGCATGGCCGGGACTTCAGGTCCGGCCAATCGCGTCACCGGCCCGTCCAGCAACTCGAAGCCCTCCTCGGATATGGTGGCGGCAATCTCACCGCCCACGCCTCCGAACTTGTTGTCCTCATGGACTACCAGGGCCTTGCCCGTCTTGGCTACGGACTCCAGAATCGTGTCCTTGTCCAGAGGGCGCAGCGTTCGGATATCCACTACCTCGCAACTAATTCCCTCTTCCTCAAGCTCCTGAGCCGCTTCCAGGCAGTGGTGGACCATCAGTCCGTAGGTGACTACCGTAAGGTCTGAGCCCTGCCGCTTCACGTCGGCCTTGCCTATAGGAAGAGTATACTCCTCATCCGGCACCTCGCCCTGCACCAGGCGATAGGTCCGCTTGTGCTCCAGGAATATCACGGGGTCGTCGTCCCTGATGGCGCTTTTCAGCAGGCCCTTTGCATCGAAAGGCGTCGCCGGGGCAATCACCTTCAGCCCAGGGGTGTGGTAAAAGTAGGCCTCGATGCTCTGCGAGTGGTACAGCGCCCCACGAACGCCGCCGCCATGAGGCGTGCGCAGCACCAGTGGCACGCTGAGTTTGCCCTTTGTCCCGTACCGGACGCGAGCAGCCTCGCCGACGATCTGGTTGAAGACCGGCCAGACAAAATCGCCGAACTGTATCTCGGCTATGGGCCGCATGCCGTGCATGGCCGCGCCCAGCGCCACGCCGGCGATAGACGATTCCGCCAATGGCGTGTCCATCACCCTGTCCTCGCCAAACTCGTCGAGGAAGCCGTTGGTTGCCAGGAAGACACCTCCGCGGCGCCCCACATCCTCGCCCATGACGAAGACTCGCTCGTCGCGGCGCATCTCCTCCTGCATGGCGTCGTGCACGGCCTCAAGAACATTCTTAACGGCTATGATGTCCCTCCAACAGGTCCTTCGATATCGCCAATCGCCGGCAACGGGGACATGGCCTGGTGATCACCATGTGCGTTCTGATAGGTAGGAATGGATTTACGACTCAAGAGTCACGTGGTCCATGAAGTCGGAAGGGTCAACGTATGGCGCGGCCTCCGCGAAATCGGTAGCCTCGTTCACGATGAGCCTGGCCTCGTCGTGGTACTGCTTATCGGTATCGGCGCCCAAGACACCCATCGACGTCAGGGAGTCGCCCAGAGCCTTGAGCGGGTCTCGCCTCTTCGCCTCCTCGATCTCCTCTTTGGACCTGTAAACGGAGTCATCATCGTCGCTGGTGTGGGGCAGGTGGCGCTCAACCATGGCCTCGATTAGCGTCGGCCCCATGCCGCTCCTGGCTCGCCTGGCCGCTTCGGACACGGCCTCATACACCGCGACGACATCAATGCCGTCGACGGATATTCCCGGCATGGCGTAGCCCTCGGCGCGGCTTGCAATGCTCTCCGCCGCCATCTGCTTGTGAAGCGGCACAGAGGTGGCGTACCTGTTGTTCTCGCAGAAGAAGATCACCGGGAGCTTGTGAATGGAGGCGAAGTTCAGCGCCTCGTGGGTGTCGCCGGCGCTGGCGGCCCCATCTCCGAAGTAGACGATGACGATGTAGTCCTCGCCCTTCATCTTGGCTGCCAGCGCCGCCCCCACTGCCTGAGGCAGATGGGTGGCGATAACGTTGGACAGATTAATCAGACCCAATTCCGGATAGGCGCCGTGGGTCGGAAACTGCCTTGCTCCGCTGAGCGGCTCCCCTTCTTTAGCCATAAATCCCAGCAATATCTCTTTGGGTGTCATGCCCAGCGTTAGCATAACGGCCAGGTCCCGATAGTAGATGTAGAACTGGTCCTTGCCGCGCTCCAGGGCATACGCGCTGCCGATCTGGCCTGCTTCGTGGCCCTGGGAGGACGCCACGATCGCCGCCTTGCCCTGCCGATTCAGCATCCAGATGCGCTCATCCAGGGTGCGCGACAGCACCATCTGACGGTACATATCCAGCAGTGTCTCGGAGTCCAGTTTGGTGGGCGCTTCCCGCACCTTGCCCTTTTTCGCCGTGGCCATCCAGACCTCACTTCCCGTAGATGCCGACATCATCGCCTACCAAGCGGTCCAGGTCCATTATATTAGGCGCTCCGGGAGGGCGTCAAAGGCCATCTACACGATGAGGCGAGACAGGTACTGACCTGCGATGTCGATGCCAACCAGGCCGCTGTACGCCTTCATAAGCCTGTCGGTGACCGGACCGGGCACGCTGGGATTCGTCATGGGGTTACCATTGAACGAGGCGACGGGGCATATGCAGAAGCTGGTGGAGGTCACGAAGGCCTCGTCCGCCGTGTAGGCGTCGTACAGATCGATATCGACCTCACGGACCTCGATGTTTAGCTCGTGGGCCAGTTCGATGGCAGTTTCGCGGCTGATGCCGGCCAGGACGTACTGCTCTCTCGGCGTCACGACTGCGCCGTCCTTGACTATGAAAATATTGCTGCCGGGACCCTCGCACAGGTTGCCGTTCATATCCAGGACTATGGGCCAGGCATCGGGGTTCTGGGACTTGACCTCCTGGTCGGCCAACATCAGGTTGATGTACTGGTGCATCTTGGCACGGGGGCTTACGGCCTCCGGAGGCGTTCGGCGCACCGAGGGCACCACCACAGGCATGCCGTCGCGGTAGTACTTGGCCCGCTGTTGGAAGGGCAACGGCGTGCATTCGACGATGGTTGAAGGCTGGGGAGGCTCGTCGCCGGTGGGCACGCCTCGGGTGACGCGCTGCGTCACCCAGTAGTCGTCACCGGCATCAATAAGTTTCAGGTTCGCCTCCAGCACATCCATAGTGATGTCCCGGAACTGCTGCTTGGTCAAAGGCGATTCCAGCCGTATGTATTTGAGCGAAAGGAAGAACCTGTCCAGGTGGTCGTCCAGCTTAAAGATCCTGTGGCCGAAGGTGCGGGTGGTGTCGAACACGGCGTCGCCATAAACAAAGCCTCTGTCCCGAATGGGTAACCTGGCCTCACTCTCAGGGATGATTTCGCCATTCATGTAAACGACACGTTCTTGGGCCATTTTCTCTACTCCTAGATAGCGACTTACTCAGGGCGCCTGTGGACTTTATTGCGAAGCTTGCGGCCCAATATATCACAGAGCCACTCGGAAGTCGTTCGCGTAGGATGACGGCCGCGCGAGGGGTCGGGGGAGGCTATGCGCCGGAGACGTTCCGGAACCGGTAGCCCACGTTCCATATGGTCTCGATGTACGGATGCTCGGCGTCCTCGATCTTGCTGCGCAGGCGGCGGATATGCACGTCTACGGTGCGGGTGCCGCCAAAGTAGTCGTATCCCCAGATGGTACTCAGCAGCGCGTCCCTGGTGTAGACGCGGCCCGGGTTGCTGGCCAGAAGCCGTAGCAACTCGTATTCCTTAAAGCGCAGCGTGACACGCCGGCCCCGCAGGGTGACCTCGTAAGTGGACGGATTTATGACCAGGTCCGCGACCCGGATGATGTCGTCGCCCTCCTCCGACCGATTGCGCCACAGCACCTGCTTTACGCGGGTCAACAGCTCGTTCGCGTCCGGCGGACTGGATACGAAGTCATCCAGATCGATACGAATATCCAAGGCCGACACCAGGTTCCTGGGTACCAGCGCGATTGTTGGAATCCTCAGACGAGAACACCTTTCCACGCACTCCCGCACATCCGCAGCACCAAGCACTGCCATATCCAAGAGGGCGATGTTTGGCGCTTCCTCAGAGGTGAGAGAGTCCAAATCCTCGGGCCGCTCCACGAGGATTACCTCTATGCCCTCCGCTTCGAGGTAATCCAGCCAGTCGTTTTCTTCAGATTCAGTTTTCGAGATGTGCACAGGTCCCATTAATGAGCCGCCCACCGCCGTCACCGGCGGTTCGATTCGTTCACTGGCCCGATTGTAACACGTGACGTCAGGGGCGACTTCAAAGAGACGGACCTGGGAGGGCCGCTTGAAGGCTCCGCTTTCGCCGGCCTCTTCCAGCGCTTCGACGGCCATAACCGCATCCAGTGTGACAGACTCTTTCAGCATCGGGATGACGACAAGACCACGGGCGGGAAAAGGGTCTTTCATCTCCTCACAACGTACGGCGGGGCCTGAGAATAACCCAACGTGTTGGCCTCCATATCCGCCGGCGTCGGCGTGCTGAAGTTGGTTGGCTAATTCCCATGGAAGTCGCATGGCAGCAGCCAATAGACACAGCAAACGCAGGTTCGTGTTTACATGCTGGGTGTCGTGTGTATGCAAATTATGTGTCCGAAACTTTACGTTGAACTTCCGCGTATTGTAATATAGTCAGGATTTCACGCCTTTCGTCCCTACATCGTCACCGGGAAGGCGGGAAATCTTTGGAGGTGGCATGAACTCCCGATTAATGCGGAATGGCATTATATACCTGCTGATCGTCGTGGCTGTGCTCGCCATCTTCTTTACGCTGTTCTCGAACCCACTTGGCGGCTCCCAGCAGATCCCCATAAGCGAGGTCATCATCATGACGGCCAGGGGAGATGTGGATAGGATCGAGGTCAGGGGTAGCAATCTGGACATTTTCACCACGTCCGGCGAAAACTTTACCTCTCGAAAAGAGGATGGCGCGTCAATGGTGGAGATACTGGAGGAAGCCGGCATAGACCCGCTGGCATCCGACGTGCAGGTGGCGGTCAAGGGTGCGAGCGGTCTGGGCGGCCTATTCGGCCTGTTGATTAATTTCCTGCCGCTTATCTTCTTTGGCGCCGTGCTGCTGTTCATGATGCGGCAGGCCCAGGGCAACAGCAACCAGACATTCAGCTTCGGCCGCAGCAGGGCCCGCATGTTCGTGGGCAACAGCCCCTCGGTAAGCTTCTCCGACGTGGCCGGCGTGGAGGAGGCCAAGGAAGAGCTGGAAGAGGTCGTCGAGTTCCTGAAGTTCCCTGAGCGATTCACGAGCCTGGGTGCGAAAATTCCCAAGGGCATCCTGCTGGTGGGACCTCCAGGCACCGGCAAAACTCTGCTTGCCCGCGCCGTTGCCGGTGAGGCAGAGGTCCCCTTCTTCTCCATATCAGGCTCCGAATTCGTGGAAATGTTCGTGGGCGTGGGCGCATCCCGAGTGCGGGACCTGTTCGACCAGGCCAAACGCAACTCCCCGTGCATTATATTCGTGGACGAGATCGACGCCGTTGGCAGGCGGCGCGGCGCAGGCTTAGGCGGTGGTCACGATGAGCGGGAGCAGACGTTGAACCAGATCCTGGTGGAAATGGACGGCTTCGACGTGAGCACCAACGTCATTGTCCTCGCGGCAACCAACAGAGTGGATATCCTGGATCCGGCGCTGCTTCGGCCCGGCCGTTTCGACCGGCGCGTGACGTTGGATAACCCGGACGTTCGCGGGCGAGAGCAGATTCTTAAGGTCCATTCGAAGGGCAAGCCCCTGGCCGACGATGTGGACTTGGAGAAGGTCGCCAAGCAGACCATGGGCTTCAGCGGCGCGGACCTGGCCAACCTGGTCAACGAGTCGGCAATCCTGGCGGCCCGCAGAAAAAAGACCGTGATAACGTTTGACGAGTTCGCCGAGTCAATCGACCGGGTTGTCGCAGGCCCGGCCCGCAAGAGCAAGGTCGTCACCGAGCGCGAAAAGCGTATTACGGCTTTCCACGAGGCGGGCCACGCCCTGGTGGCGTTCGTGCTGCCAAACGCCGACATGCCGTTCAAAGTGACCATAGTGGCCCGGGGACACTCGGCGGGGCACACACGCTACCTGCCCGAAGAGGACAGGCACCTGTGGACGACGGCCCAGTTCGAGGACACGATGGCTGCAGCCATGGGCGGACGTGTGGCCGAGCAACTCACCTTCGACGACATAACGACCGGTGCCAGCGACGACCTGGAGCAGGCCACCAACATCGCCCGATCAATGGTGACACGCTACGGAATGAGCGAAAAGCTAGGCCCCAGGACGTTTGGCAAACGCGAGGAGATGGTTTTTCTCGGCCGAGAAATCACTGAACAGCGAGACTACAGCGACAAAGTAGCTCAGGATATCGACGAAGAAGTCCACACGCTGGTGGAATCGGCCTATGATGCGGCGACGAAGGTGCTGACAGACCACAGCGCCCGGTTAGCGGCCCTGGCCAACCGGCTGCTGACCATCGAGACTGTAGAGAGTGACGAAATTCGGCAGATCCTGGGGGCCGACGACGGGCCAGGGCCCGATGCACCGCAGACCGCAACCAGTCCGTCTCCTGCCTAACCAAGGCCACATCACCGCAAATAAATAACGGGGCCGACAAACTTTGCCGGCCCTGCGGCTACCCCGACTATAGCCTTTGTTTAAAGCTCAGGCACGTCGAACTCACCGGTGATGGCCTTGGCGGCACGGTTGCTGGCCTCTGCGATAAGCCGCTCCAGCTCGTCGATTCGCCTCAGGTCCACGTCTTGACCGATTTGGCTATCTGCTTTCAACACCGACAGCTCGTGCCTGGCTTCGTTAATTCTGCCCGTGATGTTCAAGGCCACCAGCTCGTTTTCCGCCTGCCTTCGTATCGTGTTCAGGTGCGACCGAGCGCTGGCCGCTCCATCGAGACGCTCTTGAATCTCTCCCATAATGCTCAGGGTGTTTTCCAGCGGATTGCCGCCGTGGACGGCGTGCCGAGGCGCCCTCTCCAACTGTCGCTCGAATTGCGTCACCAGCGAGTCTAGCTCATCCTCTTTGCCCTTGATGGAGGCCAGAAGCATGCGCAGCCGGGAAATGGCTTTTTGCATTTCCGGGACCTTGGGTGACTTATGATATTCAGGGGAAAACTCATGGGGAAACTCAGGCATATTCATGGTGCCCATGTTATATGGACAAAACGCAACGTTTGTCCACCATCCGCTTGGTCAACTTTCATGGTAGGCGGAGTGCGTACGAGGTCTGGGACTAGTGCTTAGTCACTATCTCAAAATCGTCGTGGGGAGTCCAGAGAGGGCTTTCCCCCTCTGACAGAGGGCCTGGGGGATGTGCCCCAGGAACAAGTGCCCCCAGAGTAGGTGGGCGGGAACAAGGCGTCCGCCTTTTTGAGATGGTTACCTGGCCTCTAACACACCTTCCCAGGGTGGCGGATGGGACGTATTAAGACTTCTGCAACCAGGTACTGGTCGTCTGCCCGGATGTTCAGCGCCTGGAACCTGTAGCCAATCACGAACGGTCTTTGCGGATGAGCGCTACGCCTCTACCCTGGATGGGCTGAAGCCCACCTTTGGCAAGGCCACAGCCAACGCGTCCAAGACCTCTTGAATCTCGTCGGCGGTGGTATGGCCCAGATGGCCTATGCGGAAGATCTTGCCGTTAAGGGACTGCTGACCGCCGGATAACACTACGTCATGCTCTGCCCGCAGAATTCCCAGCAGCTTGGACGCCTCGACGCCCTCCGGCACGGTAATGGCCGTGACCGTGTTGGAGGCGAAGCTCTCGTGCTGCGGGAACAGGGATAGGCCGAGTTTCTTGACGCCATCCCGCGTCATCTGGCCTATGCCGGCGTGACGTTCGAACACGCTGCCCATGCCCTCGGCCTCGATTTTTTGCAGCGCCAGGTCCAGCGCGAACATAACCGATATGGCCGGTGTGTAGGGCGGCTGGCCGATCTCGAAGTAGTGCTTGTAAGCCGACATGTCGAAGTAAAACCTGGGCATTTTGGCCTCGGCGTGGGCCTTCCAGGCGTCTTCGCTAAAGCTTATGAATGCCAGGCCAGGTGGCAGCATCCAACCCTTCTGGGATGCCGTGGCCACCACGTCGCATCCCCATGCGTCGGTGCTGAGCGGTATGGAGCAGACGCTGCTGATGCCGTCCACCAGCACCAGTTTGCCGAACTCGGTTTTGGCGACCGCGGTGATGGCTTGCAGGTCGTTGGTCACCCCGGTTGAGGTCTCATTATGGGTAACCAGCACCGCTTTTATGTCGGGCTGGTCGTTGAGCAAATCCTTGAGTTTATCCGGGTCCACAATAGTGCCGTAGGGAAAATCCAGATGCACAACGTCGGCGCCGAACACACTGGCGATCTCCCCGAATCGCGCTCCGAATACGCCTACACTCACGTTTACGACCTTATCGCCAGGCGAAAGGGTGTTGACGACCGCCGCCTCCATCGCGCCGGTGCCTGACGATGTCATGATAAAGACGTCGTTTTTCGTCTCGAATACCCTCTTAACGCCCTCCGTTGTCCGATACAGGATGTCTTTGAATTCCGGGCCTCGATGATTGATCATCTGCCGGGACATATTTTCCAGGATATCGTCCGGGACTGGAATCGGCCCAGGGGTTCTCAGGTTTGACACAAAATCTCCTCTGCCGGCTTCTGCGGGTGTTGGGTGAAGGAAGGCCGTTGCACCGGAACCTTCGTTTGGGCCTGTCCGTTCCCTCTGGGGCCCAACTGATAAACACCAAAACGCCGTAGAGGATATTATCACAGCGCGCGCGCCATATCGACAGAAGAGAGCAGTCACCTTGAGACTGGCTACTCAATGGGACTGCTCCAGGTACTCGCGATTGAATCGGCTGAAGGGCCTTATCAGGCGATTCAGAACGTTATGGACGAAGTCCCAGCGCCCGCAGTGCATTGGCCGCGTCGCCGGAGAGGCTCAGGCCGGCCCTTGTGCCGTCATCATACTTCCACTGCAACGCCCGTATCAGGTATTCGCAAGGGCTGCTGCCCTCACTTCGGTGGGCCCCGAGCTCCTGCAACGTGTTGTACGCGTTATCGGTGTTCCAATGGAACGAAAGCAGCCACGCCAGCTCCCGCTCGTTGGCCGGCGCGGGAACATCACCCAGGTCCAGGAGCGCATCGGTGGCCTTCGTGTAACGCAGTATGCCGGCCTTGTCCTCAGAGGACACGCCGTAGTACCGGCGGCGCCTGAGGTCCACTACCCGAGTTGTGTAGTCGGAGGCGCCGTAGATATTGATGGGCAGCCACTCCTGCCTGAGATCAAGAATCTCCTCCCCTTGCAGATTCAGGACGGCCACAGCCACCTCCGACCGTATGGCGGAATCGTACTCGAAGCGCACGGCGTCTCTAAGCAGGGCCTCCTGGAGCATGAGGGTCAGCTCCCTGGGGATCTTTCTGTAACGCGTCCCGCCGGCCTCATCATTGGAGTCTGCGCCGACACCACCCGTGTTGAATACGTAATAATTCTGGGGCATGCCGTCCCAGGAAAGCTGCTGAAGGATGTGGTATAGCAGGTTGGCGTTCTCGTCCTCAAGCCCGATGATGAAGGGGTCCGAGAAGTACTCCACGTAGGGCCTGCCGATGGCGCCTATGGCCGCTCCCATCTGAACAGCCTCGCCGTACATCAGCACACGGACGTACTGCTCAAGGCTGAGGCGGCGCAGCGGTGGGATAACGGTATTTTGCCGCATAACGGCCTGCCAGAAAATGCGGTCCGTATCCGTCATCGGAACGTGGACCGAGCTCTGCACGCGGCCGTCCGTCATGATGGACAGGAGGTGCGAAGCGCTCTTCCTCTCGATGAGGCGGGTGCGAGAGAGAATCATGCGCATGTTCCGCACAGGATTCTGGGAGTAGTCCGGCACGCCGGTGGACGGGTCGACGACCACGTTCTCCAGGGACTCCTGTGGGTTCGGAGCGCCCTCAGTCCCCCGCACGACGTCGTACGTTATTGGGTCGTCCTGTCGGTTCAGGCCGTATGGCACGGCGTAGAGGTTATTTTCGGTGCCGTCGATGCCGTAGGAGATGCGCAGCCTATTGCCGTCCCGAACGGTGTCTATGGGCTCATCCAGCGGGTGCAGCAGAATGATGTCGTCGTTCATCGGGTAGACACCCTCTTCGGGATCGTGGACGAGTCCCAGAAGCCGTGCTAGGTCGCTGTCCTCGAACTCCATCATGATGGTGAGGGTGCTCTTGCCGTGCAGCGAAGGCCCGGCGGTCACAACGGCGGTATTTTTGACTTCCCCGTGGATGGTCTTGGCGCGTGCCATGCTCAGCGCGGCCTGCACAGCCAGCCCGTTTTTCTGTTTCACAAGGAACATGGCAATGGAAAGCGGCCCCATTTTGTGCTCGCCCAGGTAGTCGAAGCCCAGATGAAAGGAAAGGCCCCTGGTCGGCGACCTGAACACCAACTGGTTCAGCCCGGCATCCTTGACTCTGGCCACCAGGTCATCCGGCATTCCAAGGTCTTCGAGCCAGTGCGGCACCGACACCTCCAGGATGTCCGGGGATTCCTGGAATTCGCTTTCGGGAAGTTCGAACGTGAGCTGCCGCCAGAGATACGGTAGTTGGGGATAACGGTCCCCGAACAGCAACTGGCGGGCGTGGAAGGATCTTCCGGGAGCGTCGCATACCTGGCGGTCAGACTGAATTATGCGGGCGCCTTCGGCAAAAGCGGCCTCCATGTATCGGGTCACGTAGGGAAGAACATCCACGAAAAGCCTCTGGTCGGCAACGCTGAATGACAGCGAATCCCGGTTGCCTGCGAAGCCCTCAATGAAATACCGGGTAAGGTCCGGTCGTCGGGCTACACCAAGCTGGCTGTAACAGGCCATGCCACCGTTATCGAGCCTGAAGACTACGTCGGGGCCTGCCCGCATGGCGGCCTTGCCCTGCGAATTGGCCGCCTTGGCCTCTCTCCCGATGTCTTCAACTTCTTTTAGGACTTCCCGCTGTTCGATTTCAGGCAGGTCCTGGAAAATACGCATCCGGGACTTTAACCAATCGCCGTCGGGGTTAAAGAACTCGCTGTCCCGCCGATGACCCTTTCTTGCAATAGCTACCATGTCGTCAAGGGCCTGCCGGAACTCGGGTACTACGTCTGGTGCGTTAAGTCGAAATGGCCGCGCCAAGTCGTCCTGGGATGCCTCGATTCGTATTGCCAATTTGTCCCCCCAATCTCCTCAGCTCGTCCAAAATTGGTTGGCCACTTGGTAAGTGGGTTAGTCGAGCGGCATTCAACTTAAAGACGGCTAGTGACCGGTGCTAAAAGAACCTCGAATGCGTGTAATCACCACGATTAAGACTGTAAAGAAAACCTCTCTGAATTCAGCTATCCATACCCAGGCGCAACGGTCTATATATAAACCTGAAATGGTTGGCCTCTCGTATACTGAAGAAGACGCAAATCCATTCCATTAGGGTACCTAAACCATAGCTTTGCATTTGTTCAAAGCCAAAGTCAAATTCCGCATGTGCGCACTATCGCTGGTGGGCGCGGGCGTGGCGTTCGCATTTTTGGCCACGGTTTTCGCCCAGCCCTTTACACAAAGCTCTCAAACTGTGGAAATTACCGATCTCGTCGTATTGGATGCCAAAACGGACAAGGTGGAGTCTGTCTTCCCCAAGGGCGCCAAGATCCAGATAGAGGTCCGGTTTACGGACCTGCGCAACCTAACGGCGTACGACGACGACGACCCGGATTATGATGAGAATTACGTCGTGGTCTTCGAGGTACGGGATGACGACGATAAGCTAATTTACAGCACGGACGATACGCTCGACGGCAATACAGAACTGCAACTGGAACCGGAAGAGCGAAAAAAGATTACATATAGCTGGAATGCGCCCTTCGACACCGACTCCGGCAATCACCAGATAATTATAACTGTTCGGGATGCTGAAAACTTTTCCAATATTCAGGACGAACAGACACGCAGGATTATCATACAAAATTCCGCAGCATCACTTTTTGTCTCCCGGTCATCCATCGATTTTGGCGACGTGGAGGACGACGACACGCCGCAGGCCCGGATTATCGTGGCCAACCCAAACCGGCAGGCGGGAGACCTCATCTGGAAGGTGGTGGAGCTGCCGGACTGGCTTGAGCTAATATCGCCGCCCACCAGCGATGACGATCCGCAGGAGTCTGTGCTTGTCACCAACAACCAGACAATCATATTGCAGGTCCGTAGCACCACCCTCAAAGGGAGTTTTGACGACCGGCTGAAGATTGAGTCAAACGCCGGCACCTCCACAATCGATGTCTCTATCTCCTTAGACCGAAATGCCAACGGTCTGCTGTCCCAACTGAAGGTGCGAAGCTCGGTTTACAAGCCGGGAGACGAGGCGATATTCCTGTACCGCGTTAAGAACGATGGCGCGGTGACAATGACCTATAGCGTTACGTTTCTGGTGAAGGGTCCAACCGGATCGCTCTTCTACAACAGCAATGCGGAGGGTCATGACGTCATGCTTGGCCCCCTGGACCCGAACGATGAATCCGACACCATGGAGTTCCTGTGGACAATCCCCTTTGGCACACTCGCCGGCGACTACGAGCTGGCAGGGCAGCTTCGAGGCTACCAGGCCTTCGAGTTCTTGTTTGATGACGTCCCGTTTCCCTCGGACGCCGGGAAAAGCGGCCCCCCCGCCCGTGGAGATGAGGTCACCGACGGCGACACCTTCGAGGTCGGGAAGGGTGCGCTCATAGCCGTGAGTCCACCGGACTGGGCGTTCGGGGCAATCACAGAGGGCGATTCCGACAGGGCGTCATTCGCGGTCTCCAACAATGGCCGGGGCACGCTGGAATGGACGGTGGTGAGCTGGCCGGAGTGGCTGGAGGTGAAGAGCTCTACCGACACCGTCAGGGGCCGTGACATCATCGAGGTGGCAATCAGTGAGTCGGCTCAGCCGGGTAACCTCTCCGGCACAATCGAAATCGAATCCAATGGAGGTCCCAGGTCAATCAAGGTGTCTGTGCGCGTATTGCCGTTGCCCACTGCAACCGTGGGCATTGCGACGGTGCTGGCCCGGCTCAGGCCAACCGCGACGCCTAAGCCCACGGCCACGCCCAGCCGAATTCCCACCGCCACGCCGACTCCACGGCCCCTGGAGCCCGTGATCCTTTCGGGACGAATAACCATCCGCAACGGCGGAAGCATCCCCGACAATGCAAGGCTGATTGCGAAAATAGGCGATTACACCAGCCTGCCGGCCGCCATCGACGGGGATTCGTATGGCAGCCTGGTCATCCTACCGCCGGACCGCTCCTACGTCGGCCAGCCCATCCAGATTTACCTGGGCGATTTGCCGGCATTGATGAAGGCTCCGCTGCGCATCTTACAAGGAGGGCCGACACGATTCGACCTTACATTCGCCGCGCTGCCGACTGTGACGGCAACTCCGAAGCCAGAGCGCACCCCCACGGCCACGCCAACTGTGGAAAGCCTGTCCGGTGCGGGGACCGTGGCGGTGGCCCTGCCAACGGCTACACCGACGGAGGAAGCATCCAGGCCGACGCCAGAGCCCCCGGAGCCAAGCGAATCCTCCACGCCGCAGGTATTCATCACCGCAGAGTCCATCCAGGACCCGGCGGCCGCTGGTTCCGCCGGATGCAATGCGCCAAGCGGTCACGTCGGCTGGGCTACGGGCTTGACGAACGCCACGCTGCTGATAATGCCGATAGGCCTTGTGGCAGGTATGCGAATGAACCGGCGGCGAGAAAAGTCGCGCCGACTGGGAGCCCGTCCCTCCGGTTCTCCGCCCTAGCAGCACAGAAAGCAAAGAGGGTGGGCCGCTTGGCCCACCCTCAATTTGGTCCCCGGACAAATTGGCTCGGCGGCTACTTACCTGTAAGCCAAGCCGAGGCGTCGTTCCCGACTATGGTGTCGATCTCTTCCTGGGTAAACGGGTAACTGGACAAGGTTTCCAGGGCCTGCTCCGGCGTTTGGCTTCCGTTTCCTATATCCAGGTAGCCGGAGGCGAACAGCACCTTGTCGATGCCCCACCTGCGCAGGCGAGAGACTATCAGTTCCTTGTTCAGGAGCGGGTCGTCCTTATGCGCGGCCAGGCAGTCGTCGGTGGACACAAAGTGATTGGCTCGCACAAGCCCGCTGGAAGGCTCGTTTCGTAGAAGCGACAACCAGACTTCGATACGTCTTTCGTCAGTTAATCCCGCGCACTGGGTGTGCAACACCCTTACGTCTTTGAATTCGGCCATCATGTCAACCAGATTTTCGAACCCTTTGGAATCCAGCGGCAGCCCGAACCTGGGGCCGCCTACGTGAATCATGAGGGGGACGTCGCTATCGTCGATACCTTCGAATAACCTACGGAGCTTGTTGGCGTCGCCAGTATCATTCATGTCCAGCTTGGAATCGGGCAAATGCAGTACCACGCCCTCCATGCCATCCAATTTCAGGCAGGCCTCCAATTCCGAAGGCGCGCTGAGGAAGTGAGGATTGACGCCGCAAAGGCCAATAAGCCTGTCGGGGTATTTAGCCACCTCAGTGGCGACAAACTTGTTTTCCCTGGCGACCTCTCTATCATCACCCACGAAAAAATGGTACCCGAGGCCTGTCACAATCGCCCTGTCGACATTGGCGGCATCCATCCTGGCAATAACGTCATCGGCGTCCGTGCCTGTACCTCCCGAGCCGGTGATCGATATTCTGAGGCGCTGTGTGATGATCTGCGTTTTTACGTCCATCGCCGCGCCGGTGACAAACGTGTCTATCGACGAACCCACTCCTATGCCAGGGGGGCCTGGCAGGCCAGGAGGACCAGACGGGCCGGGAGGACCGGCAGGGCCCGGAGCGCCAGGAGGACCGGCGGGGCCTCTGTTGCCCTGCGGGCCGGAAGGACCAGGGACGCCTCGCTGCCCCTGGGGACCAGGCGCACCGATTACGCCGGAATTGCCCTGAGGACCCACGGAGCCTATTGGACCCGGGTTGCCTGACTGGCCCTGAGGACCGACGGGGCCGGTGGGGCCCGCCGAACCAGTGCATGCCACGACCAGGGCCATCAGCGCCAGGAGCAGCGTGCCTACCGTTAGTTTCAGACGGGAAATGCCAGACATGGCGTAGTACCTCTACCTCTGATTATGCATGCCCACAGCATCGTGCGCTTAATGCGATTGGGCGCTGCCAAAATGCAGGCCCGGACGCTCCGATATTCCAGACCAGATTAACTTAAGTTGACCCACCGGCTATGTCAATTACCCTGGGTACTATTTAAGGGCAGCTACTTGATGGCCCACGCCATTTGCCCGATAATAAAGCCTCGCAAGTTTCAATGTCATGGTTGACGTTTATTCGTATGGGGGTTTAGGGATGGTATGCAAATTTAGTAGTCCGCCTGTCACGCAATCATTTCCGGCAGGCACTGGCAGGCGCTAACGGACGCCGGGTATAATTGGCAGTCGCAGGTAGAGGCATGGAGCGTATGACGTCCAGTCCGTATCCGGAAGACAAATGGGTAAGGGTGAACGACCTCAACGTCCACTACCTGGACTGGGGAGGCGACGGGACGAAGCCGCCACTCGTGCTGATGCACGGGATCGGCGGACATGCCCACATGTTCGATGATCTGGCGCCCCTGATGTCGGACCGTTGGCACGTGTACGCGCTTGACGCCCGTGGCTGCGGCGATAGTGACTGGAGCCGGGAGGGCTACTCCGCCCAGGCCTTCGCCTCGGACGTTGCCGCATTTGTTCAGAAGCTAGGCATATTCCCCTTCAGCTACTACGGTCACTCCCAGGGCTCCAGAATTGGCATGGCATTGGGAGCGTACTACGGTCACATGGTGGACCACCTGGTCCTGGGTGATTACGGCCCCCTGCCCGACCCGTCACCTCACGGCCGGGAAACGGCGGAGCGGAGGCAGCAAGAGGGTCTCGCTGAACGTCCAAAAGGCTTTTTCACCCCTCAAATGGCTTTCGAGTGGCACAAGGAGAACGGGCCTGAAATGTCGGCAGACGGCATCTGGGACCTCATCAGGCACACGTATAGGACCAATTGGGATGGCATTCTGGTGCCCAAGACCGACCCGGAAATCTCCTGGTTAATGGGGCGCACCGCCTTGAAGGAGGGGCCGTTTCTCTGGGATTGTGTAGGCAGGATTTCCTGCAAGACGCTGGTGCTGCGAGGAGAGAACAGCACGGTGCTGGACCGAAAGCAGGCGGACAAGATAGCGGCCACCATACCTGACGAGAACGGCATCGTTGAGGAGGTGCCGGGCGCGGGCCACGGGCTACACAACGATAATTTGGACGACACAGTACGTATTATCCGCAGATTCTTGGAGATATAGACCGGCGTCGCGAACGCTTAAGATCGTGACTCCGGCTTAAAGTTGTTATGGGCATTGTCTACTTCATCAGGTTCGTACTCTTTTGCACCGACCTTGTGAGCGAGTTTTTGGACAAGAACTGCCCCTACATGGCAGGGGCCATCTCGTTCTACACACTTTTTTCCCTGTTCCCGTTGATACTGGCAATGATATCCATCGCCGGTTTCGTCCTGGGGCCAACGGCCGAGCGCGATCAGCTAGCCGTAGAGATGGCGGGCGTCATACCCGTATCCGCCGAGTTCATCAGCGACACTATGCAGGGCGTGGTCCGGACCAGGGCCATAACCGGTATCGCCAGCGTGCTTGGCCTGCTCTGGGCCTCCACGTCGGCCTTCGGGGCCATGCGCAAGGGAATAAACGCCGCGTGGGGCATCCGAAAGACCAGGCCATTCCTGAAGGAACGCCTCATCGACTTCAGCCTGACGGTGAGCGCCGGGCTGCTGATGCTTGGGTTAATATTCATCGCGCCCACCATAGGCTTCTTCAGCGAGATAACTTCCTACCTCGCTCAAGGCCTCACCCAGGGCGGCGGAGGCGTCACCACAACGCTGTGGCATCTGGTGGCCCAATTAATCACGCCCATCATCACGTTCGGCGCATTTTTGGTGCTCTACCGTTTCCTTCCGAACACCAAGGTCACGATTGCGGACGTTTGGATGGGGGCGCTATTGGGGGCCGTTGTGTTCGAGGGCGCCAAGTGGGGATTCGTGACTTACGTAAGGGCGTTCCCGGCCTATAATGCAGTCTACGGCCCCGTTAGTGCCGTTATGGCGCTGTTGACCTGGGTTTACTTGTCGGCTATGATATTACTGTTCTGTGCCCTGTTAACCTCTCGCCACGCAAGGTACCTGGCCAAATCACGGAAGTTGAATGACGAGAAACGGGGCCTGAAACTTCTTTGGGCGGGGTTGTCACGTGTCAGGCTTCGTGACGTGGTATCTTCGGGGGCTGAGGCAGATTAGCACAGCAGGCCGTCTGGCCTTTTTTCTCGTCGGCATACTGGCCATCGCCGCCTGCAGCAATCAAGCCGCGCCGGAACCGTCCCCTCAGCTATCGTCCTTCGGAGACCCTATCATTCCCAATGGCGCAGGCCAGGTCGGCGGGCCATCGGCAGCGCAGCTTGCCAACGCTGCATTGCCACCTATCCGAACCCTCTCCGCGCTCCCCTCCATCGCCAGGCTGGTCGACACCATTGAGCCATCCGTTGTTTCCATATCAGTTGAGTCGCTCAACCGAGGTCTTTTCTTCGATTTCACTGATGAGGGCGCAGGCACGGGAACCGTAATTCGAGCCGACGGTTACATACTCACTAATTTCCACGTGGTCCAGGGCGCGGAAGAGATAGTGGTCAACCTGCCATCGGGCGAAAGCTACAAGGCAAAGGTAGTGGGCAAGGACCGCATAACAGACCTGGCCGTCTTGAAGATCGACGCCGAAAATCTTCCCGCGGTCTCATTCGGCAACTCCGACAACCTGGAAGTGGGCGACTGGGTTGTCGCTCTGGGGAACGCGCTGGCTCTCAAGGGCGGACCAACGGTGACGCTGGGAATTGTGAGCGCTCGCGGGCGGACCATCAGCACGGACCGCGGTGACCTGTACGACCTGATTCAGACCGACGCCGCCATCAACGACGGCAACAGCGGAGGACCTCTCATCAACCTGAATGGGGAGGTGATCGGCATTAACACCGCCATCCTACGCCGTGCGCAGGGAATAGGCTTCGCAGTCAGCTCCTCGGTGGCCAGCCCTATTATCGACAGCCTGATTGAGCACGGACGGGTCACGAGACCGCTAATCGGACTGACAGGGGCAGACGTTACGCCCGCAAGGGCAAACCAGCTAGGAATCAGCCTCACCGACGGGATAATCGTTACGCGCATGTCCCGGGATGGCCCCGCATACCTGGCCGGCATTCGCGTCGGCGACATCGTGACCAAGCTGAACGACATTCCGACGCCGGATATGGCGAGGTTCCTTACGCTGCTGTGGACATTTGACGTAGGCCAGGAGATACAGGTGGAATTCTTGCGCGAGGGTGAGATTAACATGACCGGCGTTCAGCTGGAAGAGCGTCCGCCCGGCGCCTAGTTTACGGCTTTACACCCGTATGTATGGCAACCGTTCCCAGACCAAGCGAGTCGTGGCTGACGTCTTGCAGACCAGCGTTTTTCATTAACTCGGCAAGCTCCCCGGCACTGAGAAAACCCTCCACCGATTGCGGCAGATAGGTGTACGCCTCGCGATCGCCTGCAAGCAGGGCTCCAATCCACGGAGTGACGTATCGAAAGTAGACCGGCAACACCCTGGCTAGCAGCCCTCTTCCCTCCAACCTGACTATCTCCAGAATGACGACCCGTCCGCCCGGCTGCAGCACCCTGACCATCTCAGCCAGGGCCGCAGGTACGTCTACGAAGTTTCTTACGCCAAAGCCAACGGTAACGCATATGAAGGCTTCGCTCGCGAAGGGAAGCGCGTGGGCGTCTCCAAGCGCAAAACCCAACTCCTGCCTTATCTTTCGCCGGTTGGATTTTTCAGCCGCAAGGGCCAGCATCTCGGGGGCGAAATCCAGGCCAACGACACCGGAAATATTGGGGTGCCGCGCCAGCTCCAGGGCGAAGTCGCCGGTGCCCGTTGCCAGGTCCAGCGCAAGGCCGTTCAGGCCACCTGCGACTGCCGACTTGGCTGCCATGCGTCGCCAGGCGTGATGTCTTCCGCCGGTCATGACGGTATTAAGCAGTTCGTACCTCCTGGAGATGC
>JACZVF010000109.1 GCA_022572805.1 Chloroflexota bacterium | reverse complement strand
TGTGCTCCCCATGGCGATTCGTGGCTACAGGCCGAAATTCCGACTTCACATACGGGAGATTCAGGCGATAGGTCGATTTTCGCTGTCCGCTTTCGTAAGCAACGCCTGGTGGCAAATCACGATCTCGGTGTTGCCGTTACTGGTACTCAACACACTGGGAAGCACCCAGAGCGCCTTTTTCTTCGCGAGTTGGACGCTGGGCAGCAGGCTATTCTCCATCCCAGGTTCCATAGGCACATCGCTGTTCGCCGAGGGTTCGCACCAGGAAACGGCACTGTTGCCTTCCATCGACAGGAGTTTCAAGCTCGTGGTGATGTTCCTGGTTCCTGCCGTAGCGTTCGTCATGATTGCCGCCAAGCCTCTCCTTCTTATGTTTGGAAACAGCTACATGGAAGAGGGTCACAGGCTCCTCTGGGTGATTGCCTTGTCGACGCTGCCATTCGCAGTGAACTCGATTTACCTGGGGGTAGTCCGCGTAGAGAAAAAGCAACGTGCTATTATCGCCGTTCCGACTGCGCTTGGCATATTGACGCTCACCATCAGCTACCTGCTGCTCCCCGGATTCGGTATCGTAGGCGCGGGTCTGGGATTCCTCGTCGCCCAGACAGCGGTTAGTGCGGTCCTCCTGCCCAGTCTACTGGCGAGAAGAAAGCGGCTCGCCTTGCAGGATAGCGCAGTCCTAGTCTCCTGACGGACCGCGGGGAACGGGTGCCTTTGCCCTGCGAGTCCCTTTTTTCTCCGTTACCTCATTTCCGGCCGGTGCTGCTATAATTCTCCCGACTTTTGTCCAACGTTTTGGAGAAAACCATGCCGGAAGAACCCGAAGGCTACGTCAACTACGTGCAGCGTGTTTACGAGTCCCGGAGTAACGACGAGCTGGCGTCCAACTACGACGCATGGGCGGACACTTACGATCAGGACACCATCGAGAACTGGGGCAGGCTGGACCCAGATGTCGGCGCTGAGATCTTCGCTAAGCACGTTCCGACAGACGCTCGGATTCTGGATGCAGGCGCCGGCACGGGAATCGTAGGCAAGCTGCTGTCGGACAAGGGCTATCGAAAAATCGCAGGCATCGACCTGTCGGAAGGCATGTTACAGCAGGCCCGGTCCAAGGGAGTCTACCAGGAGCTTCGGCAGATGACGCTCGGGGAGCGCCTGGACTTCCCGGACGACGCTTTCGACGCAGTGGTAAGCATCGGCGTCTTCACCCAGGGTCACGCCCGTCCCGGCTCGTTCGACGAACTCATTCGAGTGACGCGTCCCGGCGGGAAGATCGTCTTCGGTCTGCGCACCGACATCTATGAGGACGAGGGTTTCCAGCAAAAACAGTCGGCGCTGGAGGCCGAGGGCAGGTGGACCCTGGTGGAACGCTCCAGGGACTTTCTCGGCATGCCGAAGAAGCAGTTGGACAAGTACAACAATATATGGGTCTACGAGGTTTCTTGACGAGATCGAGGCAGAGCAATACGCAATATCGGTCGCGGTCCGGCTGACCGCTTATTGCTGAATCCTGCAAGCTTGAACTGCCTGAAAGATTGAACTGGAGGCATGATGCAGCCGCTAAACGATATTCGGGTGCTGGCCGTGACGGGTTTTCTGGCCGGTCCATACACCAGCATGAACCTGGCGCGCATGGGCGCGGAGGTCATTAAGGTAGAGGTGCCGGGCAAGGGTGATCCCGTTCGCAACAACGGGCCGTTCATCGGGCCCAACGGCAAGAATCCGATGCGCCAGACGGACGACGACATCTCCACTCGGTTCCTCAAGCGAAACCAGGGGGTCAAGAGCGTTACCCTGGACCTGAAGCATCCCGAGGGCCGGCAGATGTTCCTGGACATGGCCAAGTCTTCCGACATCCTCGTTGAGAACCTATCCCCCGGCTCTCTGGCACGCATGGGGCTGGGCTACGACGATGTAAACAATGTGAATCCAGGAATCATCTACTGCTCCATCTCCGGCTATGGGCAGACCGGCGAATACTCCGACAAACCCGCCCACGACCCGCAGATTCAGGCAATGAGCGGCCTGATGGAGATCAACGGCCATCCCGATGGTCCGCCAACCCGGGTGGGCTTTTATATAGGGGACCTGGTGACGCCGCTGTTCGCCTGCTACGCGATTATGCTGGCGCTGCGGGAACGCGAGAAAACAGGCAATGGGCAATTTCTGGACGTCTCCATGATGGATACGCTCACGTCGCTCATGTTCATGGACACGCTGGAAGACGACGTGGAGATGGGGCTGCCCCTGCGCATGGGCAATACCACCCGCGGAGGCCCGACGGGGCTGTACCAGACCAGCGATGGCGAGATCACCATAACGGCCGCCAGCAACGACCAGTGGAAGCGGTTGGTGACGGCTCTTGGCGCACCCGAGCTGGTGGACGACCCTCGCTTCAAGGAATTTCACAGCCGCACGGCAAACGTGGTCGAGGCCAGGCAGGTCCTGCAGGACCTGGTCGGCAAGCTGACCAGGGACGAGGCCATCGAGCGTTTCGAGGCCGGCGATGTCCCTTGCAGCCCGGTGCGCACCGTGGCCGAGGTCCGCGATGACAAGCATTTCCGGGACAGGGGAAGCCTTCTGCCCATGCGTCACGGCGCCATCGAGGGACCCGTGAGCGGCATAGCGTCCGGATTCCCAATTCTGTTCTCTGGGGGCAAATTACCGGAGCCTAACGGCGCGCCCACACTGGGTCAGCAAAACGCCGAGATCTTCGGCAAGCTGCTGAATATTGACGCCGATGAATTGGAAAGCTTGATGCGTCAGGGAATCGTTTAGTTCAAACATGCCGTGCCCCGTGAAACAAAACAGGGGAGTCCGGAGGCCCCTCCGGCTGGGGGTATGGGGGATGTGCCCCCACCAGGTAAATTATCTTCCCAGGGCGGGAGGATGGGTAAGAAGCGCTCCTGCATAAAAGCTAACTGGAGAACTCATCCATGAAATTCAAAGCCAAGCCCCTGCGTTCGGTGCTCTACGTCCCCGGCAACAAGGAAGACTGGATGCGCAAGGCGCCCAAGTACGGCGCCGACGCCCTCATTCTGGACCTGGAAGACTCCGTTCCGCTTCAGGAAAAGGCGGAGGCACGGGCGCTGGTGCGTAACATGCTGGACGAGCTAGGCGATGCAGGCCAGACCCTGGTGGTCCGGGTGAACACGCTGGAGACAGGCATGACTGGCGACGACCTGGAGGCCATTGTATGCGACAACCTCTACTGCATCATCCTGCCCAAGGTGCAATCGCCTGCCGACATTGCCGAGGTGGAGGCACTGTTGAAGTTCTTCGAGCGGCGCGCCGGTGTGGAGATCGGCAAGACGTTTATTGACCCCGGCCTGGAGACGGCTGAGGGCATCAGAAACGCCTACGATATCGCCACGGCTTCGGATAGGGTCGCGCATATGGGGGGCAGCGGCGGCAAAGGCGGGGACACTGCCCGTTCGATAGGCTTCCAATGGACGCCGGATGGCATGGAGACGCTATTCCTGCGCTCCAAAGTGCTTATCGACTCCCGCGCCGCCGGCGTGCAGTTCCCTATTTCCGGAGGTTGGTTCGAGCTGCGGGACCTGGACGGCCTGCGCAAGTACGCCACCGAACTGCGACAGCTAGGCTACACGGGCATGCACCTGATCCACCCCTACCACGTTCCGGTGGTGAACGAGGTCTTTACGCCGACAGCGGAGCAGATTGCCACATGGCAGGGTCTCGTGAACGCCATGGAGGAGATGCGCAAGACCGGCGGGGCCGCCGTGATGTATAACGGCGACATGGTGGACATCGCCCACGAGGAGACAGCGCGGACCATGCTGAATATGGCTGAGGAGTTGGGCGTTATATAGGGCTGATTGGCAGCGGCTGGTGGGCAGACGACAATTAAGACTTGATTAGGGGGCCTTGCACAAGTAGTCGCAATAAGACCTGTGGTTCGACAGGCTCACCACGAACGTAGATTTATAATCCCGTTCGCCCTGTCCGAATCGGGAATAGGAATATCTTCGGACTCCGCCGCGGCGGAGAGCCTGTCGAAGGGCAAATTTCGCAATTTCGCTACATTCGGTGCAGTGCCTTAATGAGGGAGATTTCTTGAAGTACGACTACATAGTTATCGGCGCAGGCTCGGCGGGGTCTATACTCGCCACCAGGCTTACCGAGGACTCGGCCAAGTCCGTGCTGCTGCTGGAGGCGGGGCCGGACTACGCCGGTATCGACGACCTGCCCGAGGAGGTCAAGTACGGCTATGCCTCTGCCACGGACATAATGACCAGCGACCACAACTGGCAATTTACCGGCAGGGCCACCGACAAGGCGGAGCCCATGATGGTCCCAAGGGGCAAGGTCACCGGCGGCTCCAGCGCCATAAACGGCCAGATATTCCTGCGCGGCCTGCCCGGCGACTACGACGATTGGGCCTCGTGGGGCAACGACCAGTGGTCATTCGACAAGACCCTGCCCTACCTCCGCAAGCTGGAGACGGACACCACATTCAGCGACGATTTCCACGGCACAGACGGCCCGATAATCTGCCACCGCTTCCAGCCGGAGACGTGGCTGGGGGCATCCAAAGCCTTCTACCAGGCCTGTCTGGACGCCGGTTTTCCCGACTGCCCCGACCACAACGCGCCGGACACCACGGGCGTCGGGCCTCTGCCCCTGAACAACCCGGACGGCATTCGCTGGAGCACCAACCTGGGCTACCTGGCGCTGTCCCGCCACAGGCTGAACCTTACGATACGGCCTGACTGCACCGTGCATCGGCTGCTTTTTGACGGTAACAGCGCCACCGGCGTAGACGTGGAAAGCGGCGGCGAGCGGTTTGTGGCTGAGGCCGACGAGATTATCCTGAGCGCCGGCGCCGTAGGCTCGCCGCAGATACTCATGCTCTCCGGCGTTGGCCCGGCGGACCACCTGGGTGAGCTTGGCATACCGGTGGTGCGCGACCTGCCGGGCGTGGGCCGGAACCTGCGCGATCATCCGCTTATCTACGTCACGTGGAAAACGAAACCAGGATACCCCCTGGACCCTGTTGGCCCAAGGATTCAGTTCGGGCTGCGCTTCACCGCGACGGGCTCCGACGTGGAAAACGACATGATCGTGTACATGAACACCTTCGCCACCGAGCGTCCCAACCGGGGCGGCGACCGCATGACGCCTCTGGGCATCCGAATGATCATCGCGTTGCAGCTTGCCCTGGGCTCCGGGGAACTGAAGCTGCAGTCCTCTGATCCAAACGATCAGCCCGTGCTGGACTACAACTACTTTCAGGAGCCCGCCGACCTGGAACGCATGCGCGACGGCGTTCGAACGTGCATCAAGCTGTCCCAGCACGAGGCGTGGAAGGACATCATCGACAGCCGCATCGAGCCGCCCGACGACGTGCTGGACTCGGACGACGACCTGGACGACTGGCTCATGCGAGAGGTAACGACAGGCCACCACATCTCGTGTACGTGCAAGATGGGTCCCGCGTCAGACCCAATGGCCGTGGTGGACCAGTTCGGGAAGGTCCACGGCATCGACGGCTTGCGGGTTGTGGACGCCTCTATCATGCCGGACTGCGTTCGCGCCAACATCAACGTGACCACTATGATGATCGGCGAGCGCGTGGCCGATTTCATTAAAGAGGGCAGCTAGGCCGCCGCGAAGCAGGCGACACCTGGATATCATGTCATTCCGAGTCCTCGGCGGCGAAATAGGAATCTAAGGGTCTGCGCCGTCAATGGCGGTCGCTTGAGATTCCTCGTCGCTAGCTCCTCTCCGAGGATTCGGAGTCCGAACTGGTACACAATAGAGTGTCGGACGGAATGACATGGGAACGGGAAGCTTGTGGAAGGTCAGGACCGTACGAACGATAAATCAGACAACCCCAATTCCAGGGCGGCAAGAATAGCGCGTATCGGCACGACCACAACGGGAATTGCCGGCGTAATTCTGGCCATAAATGCGGCGTTGTCGAATGACTTTGCTGTTGCCGGCGTTTTGGTGACCGCGTCGGCCCTCGCCTTTGGTCTGCTTGCCTGGAAGCGCTAGCCAGTATATCCAGCCTTGGAGGCAAGGGCTATCAGAGGCCTCCCGCCCAAAATAGTCCTTCAGCCCCAGCGCCAGAGCGGTCATCGACCGCCGGTCACCTCCAGCACCGTGCCCGTAGTGAAGCTGGCCTCGTTCGATGCCAGGAACGACACCGCCCTGGCCACCTCCTGCGGCTCGCCGGCACGCCCCAGAGGCACGTTGCCTGTCATGGCCTCCCTCGCTTGGTCCGATAGCTCCTGGAACCGGTCGTTCACCCTCGCGCCCGCCTCTGTCAGCACAAACCCGGGCATGACGGCGTTGACGTAGATACCGTCGGGCGCGACATCCTTTGCCAACTGGTAAGTGAAGCCGATAATGCCCGACTTTGCCGCCGCGTAAGGCAACCTGATGGCAGACGTTCCAAGGTCGCCAAAGTGTCCCTTGGCGCTGGAGGACGATATGTTCACGATTCGGCCCGACTGCTGTTTCCGCATGTGGGGTACTACCTCACGGCAACACAGGAATGCGCTTTTGAGGTTCACGTCTACTATCAGGTCCCACATGTCGTCGGTTACGTCCTCGATGTGCTGAATGCCGATGTTGCCGCTGCCGCCGGCGTCGTTCACCAGCACGTCGATTTTTCCATATTCCTGCAATGCCCTGTTCACCATGTGTTGGACCTGGTTTGTGTTGGTGACGTCCACGGTTACCGGCACGGCCTTGCGCCCCATTTCGCCGACCTCGGCCGCAACGCTGGCCAGCTTCTCGGGTTGCACGTCTGCCAGCAGCATGTCTGCGCCCTGGTTTGCGAACTCCAGGGCAATGGCTCTGCCGATGCCCTGGGCGGCACCGGTGATAATGGCGGCGCTGCCTTCCAATCGCATAAATAGGTCCCCTTTCGATGCCGGTCCCCGGTTGATTAAGAGACTATCTCAGAATGATTGTGGCACTTGCCCGCCCACCCGCCCGGGGTGCTCCTTTATTGGGGGCACATCCCCCAGACCCTCTGCCCTCTGGACTCCCCCGGACTAGATTTGAGATAGTTACTAAGCGTGTTCGACAAGGGCGCCGACAGCAACTAAAATACCACATCTGAGCGCGGGCAACCGGGACGATGGTCTCTGTTGGCTCTCACTTACTTTTACACGAATACATTCTAATGCGGAGCGAGAACATGCCGGACGAGCCTCTACACTTCCAGACGATCACCCAGTTGGCGAAACGCCTGAAATCCAGGGAAATCTCTCCTGTGGAAGTCACGGAGCACATGCTGAAGCGCATCGATGAGCTAGACGGCCACCACAAGAGCTACGCCACACTGATGGCGGAGTCGGCTCGGACTCAGGCGAAGAACGCCGAAGCTGAGATATCGTCCGGCAACTATAAAGGACCCCTGCATGGCGTGCCAGTGGCGGTGAAGGACCTGTGTTTCACTAATGGCGTGCGGACTATGGGCGGAAGCAAGGTCAACGCGAAGCATGTTCCGGGCTTCGATGCCACAGTGGTCGCAAAGTTGAACGAGGCAGGCGCCGTGATGTTGGGCAAGCTGAACCTGACCGAGGGCGCAATGGGCGGCTACAATCCCGACTTCGACATCCCGCTTAATCCCTGGAATCCCGACAGGTGGGCCGGCTCGTCATCCAGCGGCTCGGGCGTGGCCACGGCAGCGGGCATGGCATTTGGCACTCTGGGCAGCGATACCGGCGGCTCCATTCGCTTTCCGGCCTCCTCCTGCGGCACCGTGGGCCTGAAGCCCACATGGGGGCGTGTCAGCCGCTACGGGGTGCTGGCGTTGGCGGAATCGCTGGACCACGTCGGTCCGCTGACACGTAGCTCGGCCGATGCCGGTATCGTGTTGCAGGCGATTGCCGGGCTGGACCCCAACGACCCGACGAAACGCATGACACCCCCCCCGTACATTTCATGCGTGGCGGGCTTCGTCAGGCCAGCCCTGGCGCCAATGGCCTTTTGGACCAGAGATGCGTCAATAGGGTGGCGGCAGGAGTGAGTGACTAGTTGTTACTTAAACGCATTTCTTAGACTACTAAATTGTATTGACTCTGAAATTTCTTTCGCGAATTTCTCGGAGCTTAACTCTGCCAGCAACACAAATGCGGCCTGATAACTGACCGGGCCACCGTTTGAGGTTATAACTTTGGTATCGACAACCACATTTTGATCAAACTGGACCTTGATTTTTGGGTAAGACTTCAAAAGTCCAGCCTCCCCTCCTGCCCAAGTCGTCGCTTTTTTTCCATCTAGAACGCCAGCCTCCCCGAGCAAGAAGGCGCCTGAGCAGTTACTCGCCATCCAGGATGCCGTTTGACTTTGCCTTTTGATATAGGCAATGAGGTCTTTATTCTTCAAGAAAACATCCATTTCATAGGCACTCGGTACAATCAATACATCGAGATTAAGGTCGTCATAGATGGTTTTATCAGCGACTATTCTGAGACCTTCTTCAGATAAGACCTCCTTGTTTTTGCTTGCAGAAATGACCACTACTTCATACGATGAAAATTGTGCTTTTCTTGTTGCTGCTCCAAAGACCTCAATAGGGGCGGTTACATCGCTCGTCAAGAATCCATCGAAGACTAAGATCCCAATTTTTGATGAAGCCGCATCGGCGGGATTAATTACGATAAACGCCAGACCGAAAATCGCCAGTAGTACACTTCGATTCATTTTACTCATGCCCAATATCTCCATTCTTTCTTATGGCCATATCAAGAGCTGGATTGGTCCTCATAAAACGCCGAGTTCTCGCGTCCTGTCCCTTTCGGACTCGGTTGACGAAACATCAACCTGTGCTATGCGTTGGAGCACCCCAAGACAAGCCGAGCTAGAATACGGGGCCGGTGGGTAGCTGTCAAGTTCAAAAGAGGCTTGAGAGTGGCTTCGAGACATTGAGAATGTGAGACGAGATTTATGGTGCCCACGAGCGTAAATCGTGCTAATATCGACAATGGTTGGGTTCGGCGCAATGCTGAAAAGACGGGGATTGAGTGAATGGCTGCGCGTGAGGTGCGGGTATGACTACGACGTCTTCGCTGAAGGAACTTCTACACGAGAATACAATGGTCTCCGCGC
>JACZVF010000108.1 GCA_022572805.1 Chloroflexota bacterium | reverse complement strand
TCCATCAGCAGGGACACGGTCTCCCTGCTCTGGTCTGAAAGCCGCCCGAAACACGGCGACCCCGCCAAATCTGATATGACATACCCACCTGGCGCTGAGATCTGGGAGGGCCGAGGCCATGTCTAGCGCCTCCGACAAATCCGAACCTCCCGGTCCCCATACACTTCTTCCCCGTACACTTTTTAGGCTTCCGCAGGTCCGAAGGGCGGAATACGTGCGCCTGCGACCACGCATGGCGCAGGAGGAACATTGATGCCTGATGGTCTGTTATTCAATCTTATAATCATCTTGGTGCTGCTGGTGCTCTCGGCCTTCTTCTCCAGCTCGGAGGCAGCCTACCTGTCGCTGGAGCGCGTAACGATCACACATCTGGTAAGCACCGGCGTGCCAGGGGCCAAGCGTGTATCGGACATGATCGCCAACCCCGAAAAGCTACTGTCCACCATACTCCTGGGCAACAACCTCGTTAACATCGCGTTCTCGGCGGTCATCACCGTTATGGCAATTGACTTCTTCAAGGAGGACAGGGGCCAGGCGGTGCTGGTCGCTACCGTGGTGGGCACGGTAGTGGTGCTGATTTTCGGCGAAATCATCCCCAAGACCCTGGCGGTGCATAACTCCACCCGCGTCTCGTTCATGTATGCCCGTCCCCTGAAGGCTATCGAGATGGCGTTCTGGCCACTGGTAATCTCTCTGCAATGGCTGACGCACCGGGTGCAAAATGTGGTTGGCGGCGCGAACGCCAGGCGTAGTATGCAGTCCATCACCGAGGGGGAACTGAGGACGCTTATCGACATCGGAGAGGCGGAAGGCACCTTCGAGCCGGCCGAGGCAGAGATGCTGGAGAACGTGTTCCGCTTTGGCGACAGGCAGGTGCGGGAGGTAATGACGCCTCGGCCGGAGATCGTGGCGCTGCAGCGGGGCGCAACGCTGCGGGAGTTTCTCGATATTTACGGCCTGCACTCCCACACACGCTTCCCTGTTTACAAGGATTCCGTGGATGACATCATCGGCATAATCTCTGCCAAGGATGTGCTTAAGGCGATGGCCGGCAGGGGAATTGCCAACAGCGACTCGGTGACGGACGTGATTCGCGACGCTTTGTTCGTCCCGGAGACGAAGCGAATCGCGGAGCTGTTCGACGAGATGCGAACGTCCGGAAACCAGATGGCGATGATCGTCGATGAGTACGGTGGCCTTGCCGGGCTCGTGACCCTCAAGCGGCTGTCCGAAGAGGTCGTTGGGCCCGTTGGAGAGGAGGGCGAAGGTCCCGAGGAGGAGTACCAGGAGATCGACGAACACACCTTCGAGATCGAAGGCGGAATGAGCATCGACGAGGCCAACGATGAGTTGTCGCTGGGTCTGCCCGACGGCGATTTCGACACGGTGGCCGGCTTCGTGCTGGAAGTGCTGGGCCACATTCCGGAGCAGGGCGAGGTGCTGGACTACGAGAATCTCAATATTCGCATTATCGAGATGCGGGACCTGAAAATAGAGACCATACGAATAACCCTTAACGAGACTGACGGCGCTGGCGGCCCGACCGAAAAACGACCCACCGGCGAGAGCAATGACCCGGCAAGATGACCGGGTCGTCCGGGTAGTCCGACGGCGCATCCGCCAGGAACTTGAGACTGCCCACCTGACAGGTCAAAAGCTAGTGGTGGCTGTGTCGGGCGGTCCAGACTCTTTGACACTGCTGTACGCACTCCATGCCCTTCGGGAAGAGCTGATCCTGACGCTGCATGGCGCCCACCTGGACCACGGCCTCAGAGGGGAGGCTTCCGAAGAGGATGCGCGGTTCGTGGCCAATACCTTCTCCGATTTAGGCATGGAGTCCACAATCGAAAAATCAGACGTTGCCGGCTATCGTGAGATGAATCGCCTGTCCGCGGAAGAGGCGGCCCGCGAGGTGCGCTACGCCTTTTTGGCAAGGGTGGCCAGGCAACAGAATGCTGCCGCCATTGCCCTGGGCCACACCTCGGACGATCAGGCGGAGTCGGTGCTGATGCATCTGCTGCGGGGTACTGGACTCACCGGCCTTCAGGGCATGCGGACGTTGAGCCGGCGCGGCGCAGGCGAGGAGCAGGTGGTGCTGGTCCGCCCCCTTTTGGGCGTATCGAGAAAGGAGACCGAGGCATACTGCGCGGCCACGAACCTGGAACCACGGCACGACGAGACGAACGACGTTCCTGACATGACTCGAAACCGGGTGCGTGCGGAGCTGCTGCCTGTGCTGGAGTCGTACAACCCGGCCGTGAGGCGAGGGCTGGTCCGGCTGGCCAGAAATGCTTCCCTGGACGTGGACTACTTCAAACAACAGGTCGACGCTGTATGGAGCGAGGTATGCACGACGGAGGCGGGCGGCATAAGCATCGACCTGGGCAGTTTTCGAGAGCTACACCCGGCCCTGCAACGGCACCTGCTGCGCAAAGCAGTGCTGTGCGTCAAAGGCAACCTGGAAGACTTGGAGCAGATCCACGTGGAGGACATGGCGCGGTTGGCGTCGGGCTCGGCGGGCAAGTCGCTGGACCTTCCTGGAGGCCTCAAGTTCGCTGTAGGCTACCGGGAGGCCGTAATTGGCAGACGCGAGGCCGGGACTGCTCCGGCGCAGGCCCTCGCCCTCGAAGCTTGCCACGAGGTACGCATCCCCGGTGAAATTTTCATGCCTGGTTGGGAGGTGCGTGCGAGCCTTCAGTTCCAGGGCGATGTGCCGCCCACGTCCGGCCCTGTTGCATTGCTTTCCGCGGCGGCGCTGGCGGGTCGAGTTTGGGTGCGCACGCGTAGGCCCGGCGACCGTTTTCAGCCGCTGGGCATGGCGCACAGGAAGAAGCTTCAGGACTTCATGGTGGACTCAAAAATACCCCGGGGCCAGCGGGATGGCGTTCCTCTGCTGGTCACGCCCAGGGGCATCGCGTGGGTGGTTGGATGGCGCGTCGCCGAATGGGCCAGGGCAGGAGACGAACCGAGCGACAGAATTCTGGTGGAGTTTTCTCCGAAGGGCTAGCGGTGAGCAAGGGACCTCGTGCAACTGCAAATGCCTTTGCCCATTATCCGAATAAAATTCCAGAGTTTACATTACGCGGTCCAGGCGCGGGTTGGGCGTGATGCCGGGCGTGCGTCCCCTGCGGGCCACAGGCTTGCCGTCGATCTCGTGTATGTCCGCCGAGAAGTTGTTGGGCGGCGTGCTGGATATGGTGGAGCCTACCCCGAAGCCATTTACTGGTGCGCCCTTCTCCACGAACTCATGAATCTTGTCGGGGCCGAAGTGGCCGGATACGAAGATTTCGACGTGCCGGAAGCCCTCCTGGTCCAGCCTGCCCCGCACCTCGTTGATTAGCTCCGGCGTAACGCCACCTCGCTCCTCGGGAGTGTTGATGCTGATGCCGCGAAGCTTCTCCCGGAATGCCCGGGCCACGTTTAGCGCCTCCTCCGCCTCATCCTTGAAGGTGTCCACCAGCGCCACGCGGGGCACGTCCTGCGGCATATGCCTGTCGAAGGACTGCATGGCCTTGACGGAATCGCCCATCAACAGGGGCAGAGCGTGGGGCATGTTTCCGGCAGGGGTGATGCCGGAGAGCCTGGCGCCCAACACCGTGGACACCGACACACACCCACCCACCACCGACGAGTAGTCGATTATGGCGACGACGTTCGGGTGCACGTGGCGAGCCGCCATGGCCACCACCGGGATGCCCTGCGCCGCGTCCACGCACTCGCGGGCGGCCGTCGCCCAGCCGCTGCACGACGCCAGTATGCCGCATATGGTGGTCTCGTAAAGGCCAAAGGCGCTGTAGGGGGCCTTGATTCGCAGAGCCACCTCCTTGCTTTCGGTCACCTCGCCCTCCTCCAGGGCCCAGACCTCGCTGCCTGTCTCGGGAAGCACCTTGGCCAGCAGGGCCCGCACCTCCTTGATGCCGCAGAACATTCCCCGCCGCTCGGGAAAGAACTCCATGGTCACGCTGGGGTTAATGCCCTCGTTGCGCAGGATGGTCAGCGTTCGCTGCAGGTACACGTCGGCGGTGTCGCCAACCAGCACGGAGGGCCGGATATCAAACTCTGGACTTACCATTAACTCTCACCTTTAACTCCCAAGAACGGGGCGCCCACGCGCCGGGAATGGGGGGAATAATTTGATCTGGACTTATGCCGGTCCCGTCACGGCCACGCCCAGGATCTTCTCCATGTGCCGCAGGGCGTTATCGTGAGCATCCTCATCAAAGGACGCCACGCAGTCGGCGGGAACCTCCACCTTATAATCACGATTTCTCGCGTCCGCAGCCGTGTGCATTACGCAGATGTCGGTGCAGACGCCGCATATTATCACCTTGTCCGGCTGCAGCGACCGGAGCGTTTCCTCCAGGTCCGTCTCGAAGAACGCGCTGTACCGGCGCTTGGGGATTAACCGGCCCTCGTAACCGGTCAGCTCTGGGATGACGCTTGGCTCGTCGGTCCCGCGTACGCAGTGCACGGGGAACATTTCGAATTCGAGGTCGTCTGGATCGTGGGTATCGCAAAGGAACAGCACGGTGCCCCCTACAGCCTGCTCCCGCTCAATAAGGCGCTGGACGTTGGGGATGATGCCCCGGGCGTCGTCGCCGCAGTACAGGTTGTTGCCCGACTGCAGGAATCCGTTCACCATGTCGATAACCAGTACAACGTTGGCCATGCCGTTTTACCTCGGCGGCAGCTAATTTCGTTCCCTTAACTAATGTAATTCATCGAACGGGATATGTTAACGCCCCCTGTGAATTACCTCAATACTATTCCAGCGCAGTCAACGATTGGTATTCTTAGCAGGCGAGTTGCCCTCGCCGGACAGCTTCGCAGGCCTGGCCAGTCCGCCGAATCGAAGCCGTAGAAGCCCTCTCATATCCTCGTAGGCGGTGCCGGCGATATGGACGCGGGTGTCCGGGTCGTCTGTCCACTTTACTGGAATTTCGCGGACGACGTAGCCATTCTTCTCCGCCAGTATGAGCATCTCCGTGTCGAAAAACCAGCGCTGATTGCGGACTAGCGGCACGATGTTCTCCACCGTACGCCGATTCAGCGCCTTGAAGCCGCACTGTGCGTCCCGAAATTTCGTCAGGAACATCGTTCGAAAGACCAGGCTGTAGCCTCTGGAGGCCACCTCTCGTTTGAAAGGCCGACGCTTCACGTCCGCCCCCCTGATGAGCCTGGAGCCGGTAGCGATGTCGCATGTCCCGTTTCGCACGGCGTCGACCAATGTCGGCAACGCCTCGAGGTCAGTGGACAGGTCTACGTCCATGTAACCCACGATGTCCGCTTTGCTTTCCGTCCACGCATGGCGTAACGCGCGACCCCTGCCCCTATGTTCCAGGCTAATGCAGTGGATTCGCGGGAATTCCTGAGAGAGCTCTTTCGCCACGTCCAGTGTGGAATCGGTGGAGCCATTGTCGGCCACAACGACACGCCACTCATAATCTCCCAGCCGTTCCGCCATGAAGTCGTGCAGGACCCGAGCGTTAATAGGCAGGTCAACCTCTTCATTGAGCACGGGCAGCACCATGTCCAGCGTGGTCAGGCCGGGACCGCCGGCTTCCGGGTCTCCCGATGGCATGGTGTTCACCGGCCGCGCTCCTAGTGCTTGAAGTGCCGTACGCCGGTGAACACCATGGCGATACGATGTTTATCCGCCCCGGCAATGACCTCGTTGTCGCGTATGGAGCCGCCAGGCTGCGCGATGGCCGTAATGCCGCCCTGGGCAGCCATTTCGACATTATCGGCGAAGGGGAAAAAGGCGTCTGAGGCCAGCACGCTGCCCTTTGCTTTGTCCCCTGCAATACGCAGCGCCAGGTGAACGCTTACGACTCGGTTGGGCTGGCCCGCGCCCATGCCCACCAGCGTCCTGTCCTTGGCGAGCACGATGGTGTTGGACTTGATGTGCTTAGCGGCCCTCCAGGCGAACGCCAGGTCGGCCAGCTCCACCTCGCTAGGTTTACGACTGGTAACAACCTTCCAGGAGGAGGGGTCCTCCAGCAGGTCGTCTACCGTTTGCACCAGCGCGCCGCCGGACACCAGCCTGACATCCAGCCCCTCCTGAGGGCCTGAAGCCGGGTCTATCCGCAGCACCCGGGTCCTGCGGCGCTTCCTGAGGATATCCATGACTCCAGCCTCGTAGGACGGGGCGATGATAATGTCGTAGAGCACGCCGTGCATGGCTTCGGCGGTGGCGACGGTGAGCTCGCGGTTGAAGGCGACGATACCCCCATAGGCCGAAACCGAATCGCCCTCGAATGCGCGCTGGTAGGCTGTGGGCTGGTCCTCGTGCACAGCCAGGCCACAGGGGTTGGTGTGCTTGACCACGGCAACGGCTGCATCGGCGAAGTCGGAGACGGCCTTCCATGCGGCGTCGGCGTCCAGGATATTGGTGAAGGACATGTCTATGCCGTGCAACCGCTCAGCGCGGACGATGCCCCCGGATGTCAGAGGCGTCGTGTATAGCGCCGCCTTCTGGTGAGGGTTCTCGCCGTACCGCAGCTCATTGACTCTGTTGAAGCCCAGCGTCAGCTCCTCCTGGGAGAGCGCGTCGCCGTCGCCGAGATACTGTGACACGGCCGTGTCGTAGAGGGCCACATGTTGAAAGGCCTTGCGGGCCAGCGCCTTACGGTCGCCCAGCGAAAGCGCCGGGGCCTTATCACCGCCCTGGTCAACTCCGGGATGGCCCGCACCCTGGGATAGCCTCTCACCAATCCAGCCGTAATCCGCGGGATCGACGACGACTATGACATCCGGGAAGTTCTTGGCGGCGGCGCGAATCATGGTAGGGCCGCCGATGTCGATGTTCTCCAAGGCGTCCTGCAGCGTAACCCCATTGCGGCTAACCGTCTCCACAAACGGATAGAGGTTGCCCACAACGATGTCGATAGGCGCTATGCCGTGCTGCTGAAGCTGCTCCGTATGGCCCGCCAGATCGCGACGGGCCAGGATGCCGCCGTGAATCGCGGGGTGCAGAGTTTTCAGCCGGCCATCCAGAATCTCGGGAAAGCCCGTCAGGTCCGCCACCTGCTGGACAGACAGGCCGGCGTCGGCCATTGCGGCTGCGGTGCCGCCGGTGCTGACAAGCTCGAAGCCGCACTGGCTAAGAACGGCGGCAAACTCCGGCAGTCCTGTCTTATCGTAGGCGCTCAGAAGGGCTTTCATTTTCAGTCCTCGCGAAATCATAGAACAACGCGGGCGCCGTCGGTGGAGGCGAACACCTCTCCCACCACCCTGGCGTCGGGCGACTGCCGGACCACGTCGTTGGCCACAGAGGCTTCGCACACGAGCACCATGCCCAGTCCCATGTTGAACACCCGGTACATCTCGTCCGGGTCGATGCTGCTGCGCTCCTGAAGAAACGTGAACACCGGCGGCACAGGCCACGTGGACGTGTCGAAGCGGGCCGCGACGCCTTCAGGGAGCACGCGGGGCACGTTCTCGACCAGGCCGCCTCCCGTGATGTGCGCCATGCCTTTCAACAATGGCAGCACGTCGCTGACCGCGCCGTAGTATGACGGATGGGGCATGAGCAACGCATCTCCCAGCGTCCCGCCCAGTTCTGGCACATGCTCCTTCAATGGCGACTGGTCGTCGTCCAAACCCAGCACATGCCGGACCAGCGAGTAGCCGTTGGTATGCAGGCCGTTGGACGGCAGTCCAATCAGCACGTCGCCGCTTTCGATGCCGGAGCCGTCCAGAATCTGGTCCCGCTCCACGGCGCCGACCACGAATCCGGCCATGTCGAAATCGCCCCGGGCGTACAGGCCGGGCATCTGGGCCGTCTCGCCGCCGATGAGAGCACAGCCGACCTCTGAACAGGCGCGGGCCATGCCCTGAATCAGCGATTCGACGACGGGCTGCTCCAGCTCCGCCAATGCCAGGTAGTCCAGAAAAAACAGCGGTCTCGCGCCGGACACTATGATGTCGTTGACGCAGGCGTTGACCAGGTCCTCGCCTATCGTGTCGTACCTTCCCATCATGATGGCCAGCTTCAGCTTCGTGCCGACGCCATCGGTGCTGGACACCAGGACGGGGTCGCGGTAACCGGCCAACTGGTACATTGCGCCGAAACCGCCCACGCCACCCAGCACCTGCGGCCCGTGGGTAGGCCTCACGATAGCGCCAATGCGTTCTTTGACGGCCTGCGCGGCGTCCAGGTCTACGCCTGCGGCTCTGTAGGTCTGCTCTGTCATGCTGGTCCCAAATCCGTGGTTTATGTCCGGCAATCGTCGGCGCCGAGTCTGCCTGGGCAATCGATTTTCATCTCACCTCCCCGGTTGCTTTCAGGGAGGAGTCGGCCAATGCATCCAGATTAATCTCGCAATGGGCGATTTTTTGAAGCACCTCAACCCAGAACCTGCGCTCCCGCACCTTAACCCGCTCCTCCAGCACGGCTGCGGTGTCGTCCGGCAGCACGGGCACTGTGCACTGTGCCACCGCCGCACCGTGATCGTACTGGTCGTCCACCAGGTGAATGGTGACGCCGGTTACCTTGTCGCCGGCCTTCAAGACCGCCTCGTGGACCTGTGTGCCGTACATTCCCTTGCCGCCGAAACCCGGTAGCAGCGCCGGATGGCTGTTGAGCACGCGATTGCGATAGCCGGCCAAGGTCTCCGGACCCAGCAGCTTCATGTAGCCCGTCAGCACCACAAGGTCGACGTGGTGCTTCTGGAGCGCATCAAGGATGGCCCCATCTTCGCGGGGCGGCTGTGGATGAACGCCGCTGATGTGGTAGGCGGGTATAGACACGGCCCTGGCGCGCTGGATGGCCCTGGAGCTGGAGTTGTTGCTGATAACCACCGCGACACTGGCATCCAGTCCGCCCCGGCTGCAGGCGTCCATTATGGCCTGCAGGTTGGTTCCGCCGTGGGACGCCAGAATACCCAATCGCAATTCGGCCCCCTTTATTTGGCGCCACGTGATTTGCACCCTAAGTATGCAACAGAAACGGCCTCAATGGAACGATTCTTTGGAGGATTACAGAGGTCGGCATGGAAGGCGGCCGGCCTTTGCCTGCACCAGTTCCGCGGTGGATTCAGCGGTAGTGGAAAGGATGCGGAAACGCCCGCTTCAGACCTCCAGCGCCAGCTTGTCCATCTCAAGCTGCACCGGTATGGG
>JACZVF010000308.1 GCA_022572805.1 Chloroflexota bacterium | reverse complement strand
CCACCCTCCGGCGAACCTCTTCTCCGGCGAGGCCGTGCAGGTAGACACCCACGGCGGCGGCATCTTCCATGGACAAGCCTTGCGACAGCAGGCCGGCGATGGTCCCTGCCAACACGTCCCCCGTGCCCGCCGAGGCCAGCCCCGCGTTGGCGAAGGGACTTAGCATGGCCCTGCCATCGGGATAGGCCACCACGGTGAAGGCCCCTTTGAGCACCACTATCTTGTTCCACAGCCGGGCCGAATCCATCGCGACGCTTATCCGGTCCGCCTGCACATCGGATGTGGTTCTGCCTATAAGGCGGGCCATCTCGCCCGGGTGAGGTGTCAGCACGGCGACTGCATTGAAGCTCTCCCACCACTCCGGGATATGTGCCAGGGTATTCAGACCATCGGCGTCAATCACCGCAGGCGGCAGGCTACGCCCGGAGCAAAGCACACTCTCGACCAGACCACGCGTGGCCTCCGCCTGGCCCATTCCGCAGCCGATGAGCAAGGCGTCATAGCCGTCCACTCCGTCCAGCAGCTGCTGCGAAGCCTCAGCCGAATACGCGCCCGGGGAACGCTCCGGCAACGGGAGGTAGGTGGGCTCCGTCGCCCTGGAGGCGACTGCCGTCTGAATGCCCTGGGGAAGCGCTATCGTCACTAGCCCGGCGCCTACGCGTGTGGCCGCCGTGCCCGCCAGGTATGCCGCGCCGATGTAGTTTCGGGAACCGGCTACCACCATGGCGCGCCCAAAGCTTCCCTTATGCGACGCGTCGGGACGGTCCGGCAAACGGGGCTTCACCCAGCGCTGGGTCAACTGGAAAAGCTGAACATCCTCATCCAGCCCCTCTGGAATGCCGATGTCCACAACCTCCAACTTGCCCACTCGTTGTGCGGCTTCGTAGCCGAAATGGCCCCGCTTGGCGTAGCCCAGCGAAACCGTTACATCGGCGGTCAGAGAGGCAGGGTCGGCCCCGCCTGAATCGGCGTCCACCCCTGTAGGCAGGTCCAAGGCCACAACATACATCTCGGAACGGTCAACTTTCGCCTTCGTCACCAGCTCGAGTATGTCATTGATGGGGCTGCTTATGGGCCTGGCGCGACCCGTGCCGAGGACGGCGTCTACGACCACGTGAGACCTGGCCAGCAACTTCGTCAGAACACGCAGTCCATCGTCTTCCGCCACTCTGGTGACGGGAACGCCTTGTTCCAGCACGAGGTCCAGCTTGGGGTCGGGCGTGGGCCTGTCGCGGCAGATGTAAACCTGAACGCGGGCTCCCCAGTTCTGCAGATGCCTGGCGACTACCAGGCCGTCGCCACCGTTGTTGCCCGGTCCCACGAGGACCAGCGCAGACCTGCCCAACAGCGGCGCCGCAAGGTGCCGGATACGTCTGGCTACCTCAAGACCGGCCCTCTCCATCAAGGCGTCCTTGGATACGCCGGCCGCCTCAGACCGGTCCTCGATGAGCCGCATCTGGTCGGCAGTAACAATCCTGGTGAGCCCGGGAATGTTCAGCTGGGACATCAGAGGCGGCCCACCAACGATTTAAGCAGCGCGGTGGTCCTCGCAACTGAAGCCTCAGTGTCTGCACCAACGGGAAACACCGACGCCATAAGGTCGGTTACACCCGCATCGGCATACGACCTGAGTTGCCTTTCAACTGACGCCTCATCGCCGACGACGGCCATTGCCGATGGGCCCGCCACGCCCTCGATGTCCATCATGCGTCGAAAGCTCGGAAGCTGATTGTAGCGTCCGTACTCTCTATCCGCCACGGCCCTGGCATCCGGTTCGTCCTCCGTGACCGCCACGGGCGCTCCGGCGCAAATCCTCGGCATCGGACGGCCCTGCCCTTTCGCCGCCTGGTTTACGCGCGGCACCACGTATGAGTCCAGCGTCTTGGGACCGGCCATCCAGGTAATAGCTCCATCGGACATGCCACCGGCGATGCTTAGCATCCTGGGACCGTGCGCCGCCACCATTATCGGAAAAGCCCGCGCATCGGCCATCTGGTGGCTAAGGTCCACCTGGAAAAGCTCTCCTTGAAAGGCGCATTTGCCCGTGGACGACAGCTCCATCACAATTTGGAGGTACTCCTCCATGTGCTGGGCGGGCCGATGGAACTTCAAGCCGAGCTGACCCTCAACACGGCCCCGATGGGACGTACCGATGCCCAGAGCCAACCGGCCGTTGGAGACGACGTTGGCGGTGAGCGCCTGCATGGTGAGGGTGGAAGGGTGGCGGGAAAAAGTTGGGATTACGGCAGTCCCCATCTCAATGCGGCTGGTCAGTTGCCCGGCCAGGGAAATAACACTGAGCACGTCGTTTTTGTTC
>JACZVF010000107.1 GCA_022572805.1 Chloroflexota bacterium | reverse complement strand
AGGTCCATATCGTGACGGCGCGCCGATAATTCTACCGTCTTTAGGCGACGTCAGACAACTAATTGATGTAAAGGACAAAGTAATTGATTAACCGAAACCGCCTTGTGAAGACCTTTATGGACCTGGTCCAGATTGACAGCCCCTCCGGAGAGGAGGAGGCCATGGCCCAGGAGCTGACCCGGCGCCTGGAGGGCTTCGGCTTGAAGGTGACGCGGGACGCCTACGGCAACCTGATAGCCAACGACGGCCGCGAGAACCCCATTCTGCTGTCCGCGCACCTGGATACAGTTGAGCCTGGACGCGGAATCAAGCCAACTATTGATGGCGACAGGATTGTGTCGGACGGCACCACAATACTTGGCGGCGATTGCAAGTGTGGCGTTGCCGCCATTCTGGAGGCGCTTGAGTCAATCATGGAGGACGGCACGCCGCACCTTGGCATCGAAATGGCATTCACCCGCGAAGAGGAGATTGGCCTCGTTGGCGCGCGCAACCTGGACTTCTCTATGATCGCCAGCAAGGAGGCGGTGGTGTTCGACGGTGAAGGCCCCGCCAGCCAGATAACGTCGGCCAGCCCAACCTACATAGGATTCGACATAGAGATCACGGGCCGGTCGGCACATGCCGGTGTGGAGCCTGAGAAGGGCATCTCGGCCATTCGAATTGCAGCAGAGCTCATCACACGCCTGCCACAGGGCCGGCTGGACGACGAAACGACCTTTAACGTAGGCACTATCGAAGGCGGCTCGGTGAGAAATACCGTGGCGGAAAACACGCTGGTGCGTGGCGAGTTCCGCAGCCGCAACCTGGAGACGCTGGACGACATTCGTACTCAGATCTCCGACGCTATAAAAGAGGTCCAGGCCATGTTCCCGGAGGCGGAGATAGGCCATCATCTGCACACGGAGTTCGAGACCTACACGCTTACGGACGACGACGCCGCCACCGCCCGGGTCAAGGCTGCTCTGCGCGGCCTGGGCATGGAGCCTGTCATGCATCCGTCAGGCGGTGGCACCGATGGCAACGTGTTTCGTCTGAACGACATAAGCGCGGTGGTTGTCGGCATGGCCGACCACGGAATGCACACGGTGCGGGAGTACGTTGTAATCCCAGAGCTGGTGGACACAGCCCACCTGTGCGAAGCTCTCTTGAGGACGTCCTAGGCCCGTGTCGGCGTCGATTACATACTATGGCCATTGCGCCTTTCTATGGCAGTCAGAGGGCGGCTACAGAGTGCTGGTGGACCCCTTTGGCAACTCGGAGGACAGGCTCTGGTTTCCGGAGCCCTTTCCAGAGTTGCAGGCCGACGTGGTGCTTGTGACGCACGACCATTTCGACCATAACCACTTCCACAGGGTTCCAGACTGTCCGACGGTGCTGCGAGGCGAAGGCGAATTCACTTTCGGCGAATTCAATATCAGGGGCGTCACAGACCTGCACTCCGGTAGGTCGGGTCTCCAGGGCATGAAAAATACTATCTTTACCGTGGAGGTAGGGGGGGTGCGCTACTGCCACATCGGGGACAACCGTCACGACATGCCGGTGGCCGTCGCCCGTGCGATAGGAGAGATCGATGTGCTAATGGTCACCGTGGACGACTCATGCCATCTGCTCAGCTACGCTCAGGTGGACGAGCTCATTAACCGGCTAATGCCCGGAGTGGTGATCCCGACGCACTACTACATAGGCGGATTGACGGCTGTCGAGTCGACCCTCAGGTCCGCGGAAGGCTGGCTGGAGACGCAGAACAACGTCCGATTTCTCGGCGTAAGCAGCATAAGTCTGGCCCCTGACGATATCCCGAAGGCCAGGCAGGTCTGGGTGATGAACCATGCCGCGTGACGATTACTTGGAAGTAGACCTGGCTTACGGCAGAGACGGCCTAAAGGTGCGTCTGCCGAGGGGCAGGACGACGTTGATCGAGCCCACCTACGTCCCGGGTCTTCCCGATCAGGTTGGCGCCTTGCAGACAGCGTTGCGAAACCCCCTGGGCGCGAAACCTCTGAGGCAACTGGTGCAGCCGGGCCAGACCGTGGCTATATCGGTTTGCGACGGCACCAGGCCCATGCCCAGCAAGGTTGTGCTGCCTGTCCTGCTGGCAGAGCTTGGTCACATTCCTAGCGAGGATATCACTATACTGGTTGCCACCGGCACCCACAGGCCAAACACGGACAGCGAGCTTCAAGAAATTATGGGCGAGGGGATTTTCGAAGACTTCCGCGTGGTCAATCATTCCGCATTCGACAGCAATGGCTTGAAACGCTTGGAAGACACACCTGCCGGGATACCCGTCTACCTCAACCGGATATGGGTGGACAGCGACGTGAGAATAACCACTGGATTCGTGGAGCCGCACTTCTTTGCAGGCTTCAGCGGAGGGCCCAAGATGGTGGCGCCTGGCCTGGCGGGATTCGACACCATCATGCGGCTGCACAACGCCGACATGATCGGGCATGCTAAGGCCACCTGGGGCGTAACCCACGGCAACCCTATCCACGATGCGGTGCGCGACATCGCCCGGCAGACCGGCGTAGATTTCAGCCTGGACGTCACTATAAACCGCGATCGGGACATAACCAGCGCTTACGCGGGCGAGATGTTCCAGGTACATCAAGCGGCCTGCCGGGTGGCCAAGGGCTCTGCGATGCAGGCGGTGGATGCGTCTTTCGACGTAGTGCTGACTACCAATAGCGGTTTCCCCCTGGACCAGAACCTTTATCAGGCGGTGAAGGGAATGTCCGCGGCGGCCCAGGTCGTCAAGCAGGGCGGCTCCATCCTGTGCGCGGCGGAGTGCTCCGACGGCATTCCAGCCCACGGGCGGTACCAGGAGATATTAGCCTCGGCGTCGGGCCCGGAGGAGCTGCTGGCGATGATTAATACGCCCGGCTACGACAGGCACGATCAGTGGCAGGTACAGATACAGGCTCAGATCCAGATAAAGGCACGGGTGCTACTGAAGTCGTCGTTTTTAAGTCAGGGAGAGGTACGGGCAGCCCACCTTGAGTACGTGGACGACCTGGACGCTGCTGTGGAGGAGGAGCTGGCAAGGCACGGGTCCGATGCGCGAATATGCGTGCTGCCGGAGGGCCCGCAGACGATTCCTTACGTTAGCTGAAACGGTTTGTGCATTTTGAAGGCAAAAAGCCCAGGTATCCCGCGAAGATCGGCGCTACCTGGGCTTTGCGCATTGCCATAGCTATCCGGCCCTTGCCTGAACAGGCAAAATGCCGATCAGGAGACTAGCCGACCTTCACTACCGCTCCGGCCGCCTCAAGCTTTTCTTTGACCTCTTCCGCCTCGCTCTTGCCGATGGCTTCTTTGACGGCGGAAGGGGCGGCCTCGACCAGCTCCTTGGCTTCCTTCAGACCCAGAGTCGTGACCTGACGGACGGCCTTGATTACGTTGATCTTGTTAGGCCCTATCTCCTGAATCGTCACGTCGAACTCAGTCTGTTCCTCTTCTGCGGCTGCGGCCTCGGCGGTGCCCGCAACCCCCTGAACGGTGGCCATGGCCACGGGGGCGGCGGCGCTGACGCCGAACACTTCCTCCAGATCCTTAACCAGCTCGGAAAGCTCCAACACAGATAAGCCTTTGATGGACTCCAGAATTTCCTCTTTCGTTGTCATGCAGTACCCTCCTCAGGTTTCACTAGCTCAAAAACTACTAACTAGCTTCTTGTTGCTCCATGTTGTCGACGTGCCCCTGTAGGACACGTGCCAGTCCGGATATGGGACCGTTAATTACGTGAACCAGACCCGCGATAGGTCCCTGCAACTGGCCAAGCAACTGGGCGATTAGCTGGTCCTTGGTTGGTAGGCGGGCGAGCTGTTCAACCTCCACGGGGGACAGCACTCGGCCATCCATTACAGCGCCACGGATGGTCAGCTCCGAGCGATTCTCCCTTATGAAGTCCGATAGGGCTTTGGCAGGCTCTGTCGGTTCCCCATAGCCAAACGCCACGGCGCTGGGCCCCTGTATGATCTCCTTAATCGCTGTCTGCCCGGACGCGTCGGCGGCAAGGTACGCCAGCGTATTCTTCACCACCTTATAGCGAACCTCTTTGGCACGCAGGGCGCGCCTCAATTGCGTCATTTCGCCAACGGGCAGTCCACTGTAGTCCGTGGAGATAACAATGGTAGCCCCCTCAAGCCACTGCTTGAAGTCTTCTACCGCCGCTTCATTCTTTTCAGTAGGCAATATTCACCTCACCTGTATGGCCCAAAAAAAGCCCTGAGCCACAGACTCAGGGCCTGGACGCAACGAAACGTCCCGACAAAACCATACATTCCTAAGAGTCTGCCTGGGCGGGCTCACGATTTAACTGCCAATCGCAAAGCGAACGGCAGACCCGCTGTCTGTGGCGACAAATTTATTCTACTTTAAGTGCTGTTGCTCCGGCAACATCCATTCGTATGCTTGGCCCCATAGTGGTTGTAAGAAACGCCGATCGGATGTACTGGCCCTTGATGCCGCTGGGCCTGGCCCGCACGATGTTGTCCATCAGCGTCGTCAGGTTTTCCATGAGCTGCCTCTCGTCAAAGCTGGCCTTGCCGATTGGCACATGGATTAAAGAAGACTTGTCAACTCGGTACTCCACGCGGCCCATCTTCGCCTCGCGAATGGCCTGGGGCAGGTTCTCCGGCTGCACGACTGTACCGGTCCTGGGGTTGGGCATGAGACCGCGCCGGCCCAGGATGCGTCCCAGCTTGCCAACCTTGACCATCATATCGGGTGTCGCGATGGATACGTCGAAATCGGTCCAGCCATCTTCTATCCGCTTAATGAGATCGTCCGCGCCAACGAAATCGGCGCCGGCCTCCTGGGCCACGGCCTCGGTTTCCCCCTGGGTGAACACGGTCACACGAACGTTTTTGCCAACGCCGTGCGGCAGCAGAGCTACGCCGCGAATCATCTGGTCGGCGTGCCTGGGGTCCGACCCGGTTCGCAGGTGGACCTCCACGGTTTCGTCGAATTTGGCCGTGGCAGTTGTCTTCACCAGGGCGACCGCCTCCTCGGGCTGGTAGTCCTTGTCAGCGTCCACCTGAGCCGAGGCCTGCTCAAACCGCTTGCCTTGCTTTCGCATTACAATGTTCCTTCTAACAGGCCCATCCGGGCACTGATTGGTATTTGAGTTACTCGACCTCGATGCCCATGCTTCGGGCAGTGCCTTCTATAATCTTCATGGCGCCTTCCACGTCGGCGGCATTGAGGTCGACCATCTTCATTTCGGCTATTTCCTTCACTTTGGCCCTGGGGATCTTGCCCACCTTATCCAATCGCGGGTTTCCGCTGCCCTTGTCTATTCCGGCTGCCTTACGCAGCAGGTCTGACGCGGGCGGGCTCTTCGTTATGAAACTAAAGGACCGGTCCTCGTATACGGTGACTACCACCGGAACGATGTTTCCGGCCTGCGAAGACGTCTTCTCGTTGTACTCCTTCACGAAGCTCATGATGTTGACGCCGTGCTGACCGAGGGCCGGGCCCACCGGAGGAGCCGGCGTGGCCTTTCCCGCTTCGATCTGGAGTTTGATTGTGGTCATTACTTTCTTGGCCAATTAACGCTTCCTTTGGGCCTACGCCCGTTCAATCTGCAAGAAGTCCAGCTCCACAGGCGTCTCTCGACCGAAGAAGGACACCAACACCTTGACCTTGGACCTCTCCAGGTAAACTTCGTCTACCACGCCCATGAAGTCGACGAACGGGCCGTCCGTGATGCGGATCATCTGGCCCTTGGTGAAGCCAACCCTCACGCGAGGCTGGTCGGTGTCCATCTGGTTCAGGATGGCTTCGACCTCTTTTTCTTCCAGTGGAACCGGCTTGGGGCGGGCGTCTTGTTCGTCCTCCGCCGAGACGAATCCTGTGACGCCGGGGGTGTTTCGGACTACGTGCCAACTCTCGTCATCCATGCGCATTCGCACAAGGATGTAGCCCGGGAATACGCGGTGCGGGACCAACTTACGTTGGCCGTCCTTTATCTCAATTTCATCCTCGGTCGGCACCACGACTCGAAGGATCTTGTCCTGCACGTCCATGGTTGAGATTCGCTGCTCAAGGTTCTTCTTTACACGGTCCTCTTGCCCTGAATACGCATGCAGGATGTACCAACGCGGTTCAATATCTTCGCTTTTGCTGACAGTCATCGCTTAACCGCCCAAAATCACGTTCATCATTCGGGAGAATGCAAAGTCCACCGCGCCCAGGAACACGCCGACGGCCGTCGCCACACCAATAACCATAAGGGAGAGACGGAACGTCTCCTGCCGCGAGGGCCAGGTTACGCGGCGCAGTTCTGAGATAATCTCGCCGAATGCGCGGAAGCCCATGGCGCGTCTTGCCGCCTGGGCTCCGAGTCTGCGTGGTGCGCTGGGGTTGCGAGCCATAATAAACTACCGGACCTCTCTGTGCAGTGTATGAATCCTGCAACGCGGGCAGTATTTCTTAAGCTCAATACGCTGCGGATCGTTCCTCCGGTTTTTCGACGAGTGGTAGCTCCGCTCTCGGCAATCGTTGCAGCCGAGGTTGATTAGTATTCGATTTCCCGCTCTGCGTGCCATAATCGCTTTCTCAAACAAGGCCGCGAGTTTATCTCGCGGCCTTCACATGTTCTTCGTTCAGACCTAGTTGGTGACCTTCGTGATCACACCTGAGCCGACCGTACGGCCGCCTTCGCGTACCGCGAAACGCAACTGCTCATCCACGGCCACCGGCATTATCAGTTTCACCTTCATCTCGATGTTGTCGCCGGGCATCACCATCTCGGTGCCTTCCGGCAACTGGATCTCGCCTGTGATATCCGTCGTGCGTATGTAGAACTGAGGCTTGTAGCCGTTAAAGAACGGCGTGTGCCTACCGCCCTCGTCCTTGCTTAGCACGTAAACTTGGGCGTCGTAGTCGGTATGCCCCTGTATGCTGCCCGGAGCCGCCAGCACCTGGCCGCGCTCCACGCCGTCGCGCTCAATGCCGCGAAGCAGAAGGCCCACCGCGTCCCCAGGCTGGGCCTCATCCAGCAGCTTGTGAAACATCTCCACGCCGGTGACGGTTGTCTTAACCGTGTCCTTCATACCGACGATCTCTATCTGGTCGCCGACCTTTATGACACCCTTCTCCACACGGCCGGTGACTACCGTGCCGCGGCCCTTTATGCTGAAAACGTCCTCGATGGGCATGAGGAAAGGCTGGTCCTTGGGACGATCTGGAATCGGAATATAGCTATCAACCGCATCCATAAGCTCCCAGATGCCTTTGCCCCACTCGGAGTCCCTGGAAACATCATCTGCTTCCAAGGCGTTCAGGGCGCTGATTCGAACGAAGGGAATCTCATCTCCCGGGAAGCCGTAGTCGGAGAGCAATTCGCGAAGCTCCATCTCGACCAGCTCCAGCAGTTCCTCGTCGTCCATGGCGTCGACCTTGTTCAGGGCGACCACGATGGCAGGCACTTCCACCTGGCGTGCCAGGAGGATGTGCTCACGTGTCTGAGGCATGGGGCCGTCGGGCGCGCTCACCACCAGGATCGCGCCGTCCATCTGGGCGGCGCCCGTGATCATGTTCTTGATATAGTCGGCGTGACCAGGGCAGTCCACGTGTGCATAGTGTCGCGCCTCAGTTTCGTACTCGACGTGCTGAATGGCGATGGTCACGCCCCTCGCCTTCTCTTCAGGCGCGTTGTCGATCGTATCGAAAGGCCTGAAGTCGGCGAGCCCTGCCGCGCCGAGCACCTTGGTTATCGCCGACGTCAACGTCGTCTTTCCATGGTCCACGTGACCGATGGTGCCGACGTTTACATGTGGCTTGGTCCTCTCGAATTTTACCTTCGCCATCCGGATTCCTCCTTTGTGGAGCCCACAATCGGACTCGAACCGATGACCTCGTTCTTACCAAGAACGTGCTCTACCTGCTGAGCTATGTGGGCCTCTGCCCTCTCCCTCTCTCTGGTTACATATGGTGCAGGGGGTAGGATTCGAACCTACGAAGCCCTTCCGGGCGCCAGATTTACAGTCTGGTGGTATTAGCCACTCACCCACCCCTGCTGAAAGTCTGGATTTCGCATATTAGCATACCCCCGATGTGAGTGCCAAGCATCTTCAGAGCCCGAGAGGGGATTCGAACCCACCAACCTACCGATTACAAATCGGTTGCGCTACCATTGCGCCACTCGGGCCTAGTCCCATCTAAATACGACTCAAGCCCGCCAACGGCTTGAGCCGTAAAAATCAAACTCCGTTACGAATTCAGCCACCTCAGGTTTCAGTATAGCTAGACCCCCAAGAAACGTCAAGGCTCGAAACCCTCTCAATCCTGCCTTCAGCTCAAAGAAATAGTGCTAGCTCTCCTGTTGCCATGCCGCCTCGCTCACTAGTCGGTAGACCTCCGCTAACGGCATGCCCCGTTCCTGGGCAATCCGTCGACATGGCTCGTACTCCGGCGAAATACCCACAACCAGCTGACCCAACCGTTTGACCTTCACTGGCACTACTCCCACGGAACACTCGACCTCTCTCACCTCCCGTTGCGCCTCGTACCGTTCCACTGAGCGGACGCGTATGCCCAGGGTTGTAGTCTCCCTCAGGATCAGTTCAGCTGCGCGGCCCTCCAGGGCCATCGGAACCAGTGCGCTCAGGAGCACGCCTGGCCGGCTCTTCTTCATCTGGATGGGTGAGAACCAGACATCCAGAGCACCCAGGGAAAGCAGCTCCTCCTGAGTGTAGGCCAGCACCTCCGGCGTCGAGTCGTCTATGTTGGTCTCCAGGAGACGAAGGCCCTCTGATTTGGATGCCCTCTCCTCTTCTCCAAGCCAGATGCCCAGGGCATTCGGGCGCGTTGGGTCGTCCCGAGAGCCCAGGCCATAGCCAACGCGCTCTACTATCATGTGTGGAGCCTCAAACCGGGCCAGTGTCGTGAGAAGGGCAGCCCCCGTGGGCGTGGTAAGCTCTCCAGGCGTGGCATGGGAGATGGGCGGAGTGAGGACCGGTGCCCGTGCACTCGCGATCAGCTCCATGGTTGCCGGGGCGGGTGCCGGTATGGCCCCATGGGACGAGTGAACAATGCCGTTTCCAACCAGAAGAGGTGAAGCATACAACGTCTCTATCCCCAGGATATGAAGCCCGGCCACGGCACCCACCACGTCTACCAGGGTATCCAGATCCCCCAGCTCATGGAGCACCCCCTCCCCTT